>JAXDCU010000340.1:0-15484 GCA_034677645.1 Verrucomicrobiia bacterium | reverse complement strand
ATCGACAACGCGACGTATACTTTCAGCTTTGTTCAGCCGGCTTACGGCGAAGTGGCGATAAGCTGGAACTCCGGCCACAACATCCACGACCTGGCGGAGCCGCCCAATCGATTCGACGACAGTGCGTCTGGGTCGACGTGGGCCTACACGCTCGTCGATAAGACCGAGCCAACTGTTGTCGGTTTGACGCCTGGCGGGGGCGCGACCGTGCGCTCGATCGAGAGCATCGCGGTTCTGTTCAGCGAACCAGTCAGTGGCGTGGATGCCGCTGACCTATTAATCAATCAGGAGCCGGCTTCGGCCGTTACGAGTCTGGCGGCCAGCCAATACATCTTCGCGTTTCCTCAGCCTGATACTGGCGTGGTGCAGGTCGCGTGGGCGACTGGGCACGGAATCGGCGATCTGGCCACGCCGTCGAATCCGTTCGCTGGAGGCGAATGGACTTACCGCCTGGACCCGAACGCGGCCGAAGCGGCGCTTTACATAAGCGAATTCATGGCCTCGAACACGAAGGTGCTTGCCGACGAAACCGGAGGCTTCCCGGACTGGATCGAGATTTACAATCCGAGCGAAATCGACGTGAATCTGGAAGGCTGGTCGCTCACTGACGATCCCGACGACCTGACCAAGTGGCGTTTCCCAGCCACCAACCTTGCGGGCGGGGCATTCATGGTCGTGTTCGCTTCCGACGAGGATCGACGGGTTCCGGGCGAGCCGTTGCACGCCAGTTTCCAGCTTTCCGCTGGGGGCGAGTACCTGGGGCTGGTCAGGCCGGACGGCGTCACGAAGACCAGCGAATTCACTTCGGAGTTTCCGCGGCAAGTGCCAGACGTGTCGTACGGTTTTGTGCAATCAGGGTCGCCACCCGAATACACAACAAGTGCGACGGCGGTCTATTTCACCGCGCCAACTCCCGGATCGGTCAACCTCGGAGGAACCGCGGTGCCGGGCCCTGTCGTGGAGTCCGTGCAACACTCGCCAAATGTGCCGCTCGATCACCAAGACCTGCTAGTGACCGCGCGTATCCGCCCTTCGTTCAGTGCGGTGGGCAACGTCACGCTGCGTTATCGCATCATGTTCGGCAACCAACTGACGGCTGCGATGCTGGACGACGGCGCGCATGGAGATGGAGAAGCCGGCGACGGCGTCTACGGGGCAACAATCCCGGCGAACTTGTCGACCAACGGCCAAATGATCCGCTACTTCGTCGAGGCAACGGACGTGAATACCAACGACTCGCGCTGGCCGTTGTTCACGGACACATTGGCGACTGAGGAGTATCTCGGGACGATTGTCGATCCGACCAACATAACAAGCAAACTGCCGATCTTTCATCTGTTCATCGCCCCTGGAGAGATAAGCCGGATCGACACGGAAAGCGGAGGACGGATTGCGTTCTTCTACGACGGCGAGTTTTACGACAACGTTTACATGGAACTGCGGGGTAATACGTCGGCTGGGTTGCCGAAGAAGGCGCACCGGATGGAGTTCAATCGCGGCCATGAGTTGCGCCATGCCGGGCCCGGTGGCCGCTCTCGACGGTCGTCATTGTTATCTGAGTACTTGGACCCCGCCTATATGCGGCAGCACTTGTGTTTCTGGTTCCTGAACAACATTGGTGTGCCGGCGCCCTACGACTACCCGGTCCGAGTCCAGATGAACGGGGAATTCTACCAACTCGCATTTCACAGCGACGTTATCGGCAAAGAGCAGGTCGAGCGGATGGGCTATGATCCGACTGGCGCTCTGTACAAGGCCGTTGGCAACCTGGTGCCAAACTTCAGCAGCACGGGTGTGTTCCAGAAACTCGAGCCTGAAGACGACCCAAGCCGCGCCGACTATCTGCAATTGGCGAACGGGATCAACGAATCCGCGGCCATCGCCGTGCGCCGCGCGACCGTGTTCGATCTGCTCGATGTGCCACAGGTAGTCAACTACCTCGCCGGTGCTCGATGGTGCTCCGAGAACGACGATGTATGGGCCAACATGAGCCTTTACCGCGACACGTACGGCGACGGTCTGTGGCGCTGCATTCCGTTTGACATGAATGCGTCGTGGGGCCAGCTCTACGGCGGGAGCAATCCCCTTGAAGCGACGAATGACTCCTCGAAAAGCCACCCTCTCTACGGCGGCTCCAGCACCGAATACAACTTCAACCGACTCTATGACGTCATCGTGACTCTCCCTGAAACCCGCCAGATGCTGCTGCGCCGTGAACGCTCGATTCTGGACCAGATTGTTCAGCCCGCAGGCACGCCACCAACTGCCATGGTCCTCGACAACTATATCCTCTCGGTGAGTGATCTCATCTCGACGGAAGCAAACCTCGATCGCAATCGCTGGGGCTACTCGTCCTGGGCGCCGGGAAAGACTTTCGCGCAAGGAGTGAGCGATCTGCTCACGCAGTTCGTGGGACCGCGCCGACAGCATTGGTATGCGACGCATTGCATCACCAACACCAGCAAAGCCATTGGCACCGGCAGGAATAACAACGCTGGCATTCCACTCTCTCAACCGCCCAACCTCCCCTTCGCAATGGTTGGCATCGACTTCAATCCGGCGGGCGGCAACCAGGACCAGGAATACCTGTGCCTGAGCAACGCCGCGCCGTTCGCGGTCGATCTCACTGGCTGGCAGCTCACTGGCGCTATTAATTTCACCTTCGCTCCGGGAACGGTGCTGCCAGCCAATGGCATTGCGTACGTGTCGCCCAACACTCGCGCGTTTCGCGCTCGCGCCACCGGCCCACGCGGTGGACAGGGCTTGTTCGTGCTTGGGCCTTATCAGGGTCAGCTTTCCGCCCGGGGCGAGACTTTGGAAATCAAGAATCCGCTTGGTCTGACCCTCGGGACGTTCAGCTACGCAGGTGCGCCCACCGCGGCTCAGCAGTTCCTGCGCATCACGGAGATCATGTTCCACCCGACTCCGCTGGCCGGCATCTCGATCCTGCCGGACGAATACGAGTATGTCGAATTCTCGAACGTCTCGACTTCGACGTCTCTAGACCTCACGGGCGTTCGGCTGGTCAACGGTGTCGAGTTCGCATTCACCGGGAGCGCGATTACGGAGCTGGCGCCTGGCGCCAGCGTATTAGTCGTGAAGAACGCAGCCGCATTCTCCGCCCGCTATGGAGGAGGACTGCCCGTTGCTGGCCAGTTCACTGGCAATCTGGACAACGGCGGCGAGCGTATACGACTCCTCGACGCGAGCAACGAGGAGGTCCTTGATTTCGAATACGACGACTACTGGTACCCGATCACGGACGGCCTGGGTTTCTCCATTGTGGTTGTGGATGAAGCGGCGGAGCCGGACGCCTGGGGACGGTCGAGCCAGTGGCGTCCGAGCGGAGAGGTGTTTGGTTCGCCCGGCGCCGTGGAGCCGCCACCGCGGATAATCCCGCGTGTGTCGATCACGGAGGCCCTCACGCGCGCCGACGCTCCGCGGTTGGCCGATACAATTGAACTTCACAACCCCGAAACACGGAATGTGGATATTGGCGGATGGTGGCTGACGGACGATTTCAATTCCCCCGCCAAGTTCCAAATACCAAACGGAACAGGTATCGCCGCCAACGGCTACGTCACGTTTGACGCCTCGCAGTTCAATACTGGCGACACGCCATTTGGCTTGGGCGCGGGTGGGGATGAGGTCTGGCTCTTCAGCGCGGATGCGGTGGGCAACCTCACGGGTTACTTCCACGGCCACAGCTTCGGTCCGGCGGAGGACGGCGTTTCGTTCGGACTGCATGTGACGAGTGGTGGCCAGGAACATTTCGTGGCTCAGACCTCGCGCAGCCTTGGGTCGGACAACGCCGGCCCGCGTGTTGGTCCAGTGGTCATCAGTGAAATCATGTACGATCCGCCAGACCTGGACAGCGCGACTGACACTGGCGCATGCGAGTACGTGGAGTTGCTCAACGTATCCACGGGCCCCACCGAGCTTTTCGATCCAGACTCGCTGGCTAGCACGTGGCGGTTGCGTGGCGGTGTCGATTTCGATTTCCCCGCGAACATCACGCTCGCCGCCGGTGAGTCCATTTTGCTCGTCAGCTTCGACCCAGCAGATTCGACGATGGCCACCACCTTACGTGCCCAGTACGGTGTGCGCGCCGACGTGCGCCTCTTCGGACCTTACTCCGGCGAGCTCAACGACTCAGGCGATGAAGTGAAGTTAGAGAAACCGACCAGGCTTGAGACCGGCGGCGTGGATTATGTTTTGATCGACAAGATCGACTATCTCGACTCGGCCCCGTGGCCTGGAGGAGCGGATGGTTTGGGTCTGTCGCTCCAACGTCGTGAATTGTGTACATACGGTAACGATCCGGCAAACTGGGTCGCGGCTCCTCCAACGCCCGCCGGACCGGCCGCGACGGGTGCTGCGCCGGCAATCACGGTCCACCCGCAAAGCCGGAGTCTGGTTGCTTATCAATCCGTGAGCTTCAACGTCACAACGACGGGCGATCCATCGCCACGTTATCAGTGGCGCTGCAATGGCGCGCCAATACTGGGCGCCACCAATTCGATTCTCTGGTTGCAGAGCGCCAAGCCTGAACAGGCAGGCAGCTACGACGTGGTCGTGTTCAACGCCGCCGGATCGGTTGTCAGTTCCAGCGCAACGCTGTCTCTTGCCTACCCGGCAACGATTCTTGCCCAGCCACAAAGTGTAGCCATCCGTCCTGGCAACAATGTCACGTTGAGTGTTCTTGCTTACAGCAGTGGAGCGCTGAGTTATCAGTGGCGCAAGAACGGCGTGAGTCTGCCCGGCGCCAACGGGTCCAGTCTGACTCTGTGGAATGTCCAGTTCGCTGACGGCGGCGAGTACACCGTGGTTGTAAGTGACCATGTCGGCCCGGTCACCAGCGAGATCGCTGCACTCACCATCCTCATCGACCCGATTGTGACTGTGAGCCCAGCAAGCCAGGAGATCGTGCCTGGCGCGACCATAGTGTTAAGCGTGAGCGTGACCAACACCGCCACGCTGCCCATCGGCTACCGCCTCCGTCGCAACGGCGTCACGATGTCACCCTCGGTCCCAGGCGCCTACGTCACTCTCAACGAGCACACGGCATACTTCACTATGAGCGACTCCTACACCATGTCTCCGTGGACGAATTACAGCTTCCTGGTCACCAACATCGCGAAACCAGACGGCAACCTCTCCGCTTCGGCAATCCTGACCTATCGGCCGGATGTTGACACCGACGGGCTTGCTGATTCCTGGGAAACTGACTTCTTCGGAGACACGAGCGCAAATCCGGTGGACGACCCGGACAAGGATGGCTTGAACAATCTTGAGGAGTATATCGCCGGTACCAATCCGACGGACTCAGCGAGTTACTTGAAGATCGACTCAGTCACGCCGCCCCCTGGCGCCAGCGTGAGCTTCGTAGCGGCCGCGAATCGCACATACGTCGTGGAGTTCACGGACGCCCTCGATGCGGCGCCCTGGCGGAAGCTCGCGGATGTCCCGGCCAGTTCAGAATCTCGCGTCGTGAATATCGTCGATGCCAATTACGCGCATACCCGCGTTTACCGACTTATCACGCCGCGGCAACCATAAAGCCGTGCTTGAGAGAATGGCGCCTATCTGCTCGTTCGGGTCGCATCCGAACCACCCACGTAGGCATGAGGTTTGGATCAGGCGCGGTCTTGCTCTGCGTGTGGGCGGGCGTGGTTCTGGCGGACGCGGTTTTTCCATTCTCTGATGAATCATCGAAGTGGCAAGCAGCCGTCTTCGAAGCCCAGGCCGAGGCCGCGGCACTCCCAATAGACAGTGAGGAGTACGAGTCGGTAGCGAATCGACTTTCGGTCCGGCTCGAACTCGAGTCTCCTCTGCACTGGGATTGGTGCCTGCAAGACACGGGGCCTGACTTCCGACCCTGGCTAAGCCCATCAGCGCTGCCGGGTGCGGTGCGGCATGGGGCTCAGGCGGCCCTCGCTGAGCTTGGCGCTGCGGGGGCTGGCCAGCGGTCTGAGTTGGATAGCCTGGTGAGCCAAGGCGGGCGTGCCGAACTGAGCCGCTGGCTTGAGTTCTATTCCCGGATTGCGGGACTCCGGCGAGAGATTCGGTTGCGGAATCTGCGCCGACTGTATCCCGAATGGGTCTTCACCAAACACCACACGCTCGGCGGCTCGCACTACGCCTACACCGAAGGTCAGTCCGACGCGCAACACGAGCGGCAGTTCGACCCTGGATCAGCGCTCTGCAGACTCGACCTCGCCCCTGTCAAACCCATGGTCCACACGCTGCTGGAGGATGCCGACGGCGTTATTCGGGACCCAGACGTGTCGTGGGACGGCAATTGCGTGCTCTTTGCCTGGAAGCAATCGGATCGTGAAGATGACTATCATCTCTATGAGATGGATATGAGGAGCGGTTCGGTGAGACAGTTGACCCACGGATTGGGTTTCGCGGACTATGAGGGGGTTTATCTGCCAAACGACGACATCCTCTTCAACTCGACTCGCTGCGTGCAAACCGTGGATTGCTGGTGGACCGAGGTCAGCAATCTCTACACATGCTCGCGCGACGGCCGATACCTTCGCCGACTTACGTTCGACCAGGTCCACGACAACTACCCGACTGTGATGCCGGACGGACGGGTCATCTACACCCGATGGGAATACAGCGACCGCGGTCAGTTATTCGTGCAGGGACTGTTCCAAATGAACCCAGACGGCACGGGCCAGACCGAGTTCTACGGCAACAATTCCTGGTTCCCAACGTCCTTGCTCCATGCCCGCGGAATTCCCGGCACGACCAGGATCGTAGCGATATTCTCGGGTCATCATACACGGCAAACCGGCAAACTAGGCATTGTGGACCCAGCCCTCGGTCGCCAGGAGAATTCGGGCAGTCGACTGATCGCGCCCGTGCGCGAAACACCCGCCGACCGAATCGATGCTTATGGGCAAGAGGGCGAGCTTTTTCAGTATCCGTACCCAATTTCCGAGTATGAATTCGTGGTGACGGCCGCGCCGCTGGGCTGGGTGCGGTCGCCCACGCTTTTCAAGCTCTACTGGATGTCCGCCGATGGCCGCCGAGAGCTCTTGGCGGCTGACTCGGAGCTATCGTGCAGCCAGTCCGTTCCACTGGCCCCCCGCCCCCGCCCTCCGGTTATTGCCAGCGCGGCGGATTGCCGACAGGACACCGGCACGTGCTATCTCCAGGACGTCTATCGCGGTCCGGGATTGGTCGGAGTTGAGCGCGGCACGGTCAAGAAACTCCGCGTGATCGCCCTTGACTATCGGGCGGCTGGCATAGGCTGGAACTATAATGCTGGTCCAGCGGGCGACGCGTTGGTCAGCACGCCAGTGTCAATCGGCAACGGGAGCTGGGACGTCAAAACCGTGCTCGGAGAAGCCACCGTTCATCCAGACGGCTCCGCCTTTTTCAACCTGCCAGCGCGCACGCCGGTCTATTTCCAACCGGTCGACGCGCGCGGCTGCGCGGTCCAAACGATGAGAAGCTGGCTGACGTTGCAGCCGGGCGAAAACGCCTCCTGTGTTGGTTGCCATGAATCGAAGAATACCGTGCCACCCGCCACTGTGGAACTGAGCATGGCGCTAAAGGCCGGCCCGCAGAACCTGGAACCTTTTCACGGTCCGCCGCGAGGTTTCAGCTTCGCTCGCGAAGTCCAGCCCATATTGGACAGGCATTGTGTCGGTTGCCACCACGATGAACAAGAATGGCGGAAACGGTTGGTCCGTGCGCCTGAGTTGGACCCGTCCCATTTTCGCCCGGAACTCATGACCAACAAAGTCGCTTTCAGCCTGCTCGGCAAGCCGGTGACCGAAGACCTGGCAAAAAGACGATGGAGCGCGAGCTACCTCGCGCTGGTTCAGGCTACCGAGAAAACACTGGAGGGGAATCGCTATCTGGCGGGCGTCACCAACGCCCTCGTCAACTGGGTCAGTGCACAATCCGGCCCGGAGATGTTATCCCCTTACGCTGCCGGCGCGGCGAGTAGCGGGCTGTTGTCGGTTTTGGGCGCGTGTCCGTGCGGCGAGCCGCTGACGTCGGCTGAAAAGGAGACGATCGCGTGCTGGATAGACATCCAGGTGCCGTTTTGTGGGGATTACCAGGAGGCAAACCAGTGGAATGGGGAAGAGTTGGCAAAGTACCAGCACTTCCTCGAAAAACGCAGGAACGCGGAGGAGATCGAAAGGCGCAACATCGCTGAGTTGCTCAACGCCTCGAATCCCTCCGAATTCGTCCCAATGTCCGAGCCGGTACACTCGACGAACGACGCGTACCTGTCGCCATTCGCCCTCATACCTAGCCACGTTGGCAATGAGCTGTATGTGGCGGGAGCAACTAGCCGGGAAATTATGGTCGTGGACCGCGCCGCGTCGGTCGTGAGCCGTCGAATTCACCTGGGCGCGTCGCCCACCGGGCTCGCTCTTGCGGCCGATGGCCAAACACTTTTTGTCACAAGCGGGATGGGTTCGGGAGAAGTCTTGACCATCGATCTTCAGACCGGTTCGACACGCGCCCGGATTCCCGCCGGGCACAGTCCCGTGGCGCCCGTAGTCAGTCCTGACGGCAACACATTATTTGTGTGTGACCGGTTTGGAGCGCAACTTCTGGCCATCGATATCCCCACGGCGACCACAAAGGCTCATGCCCGGATTGGTCGCGAGCCGGTCGCGGCTGCCGTCACGCCCGACGGGCGACTTGTGCTTGTCGCCAAGCTCTTGCATGAAGGACCCGCTACAGACGGATGCGTGGCCGCGGAGGTCGTGGCCGCATGCGCCGACGATCTCTCTATCGCTGATCGGATCAGATTGCCGAACGGAAGCACATCGCTCCGCGGCATCTGCGTCTCGCCAGATGGCTGCTACGCATACGTTGTTCACACTCTGGCCCACTTCCAGTTCCCGACCACGCAGGTTCTGAGAGGCTGGATGTGCGCGAGCGCGCTCAGTATCGTCGACATCGCTGGCTTGAGTTGTCTGAGCACGGTGTTGCTGGATGACGTTGACCGTGGAGCGGCTAATCCCTGGGACGTGGTCTGCGGCGCCGACGGCCGATGGTTGTGCGTCAGTCATTCGGGCACACACGAGGTTAGCGTCATCGACCGCATTGGCCTGCACCGGAAGATCGCCAGTGTACGTGCCGGCGAATTTGGGTCGGACACGCTCGCCGGACCGCAGGACGTGTCGAGCGATCTTTCATTCCTCGTAGGTCTTCGCAGACGCGTAAAGTTGCCAGGCAATGGCCCGCGCGGAATCACGGTGGCCCACCGGACACTCTATGCGGCGGAGTATTTCACCGATTCTCTCGCGGAGGTGCGGCTAGGTTCTGAAACGAGCGCCACATCACTCACACCACCCCTCTCCCAGACAAGTGGGGAGATAGCCCCCGAAAGATGCGCGACCAGTCCGACGTCGAGTGTGGTGCGGTCAATCCCTCTGGGGCCGGCACTTGGACCAACTCGGGCGCGCCGCGGTGAAATGCTATTTCACGACGCTGACCTTTGCTACCAACAATGGCAGAGCTGCGCGAGTTGCCACCCAGACGCCCGCGCGGATGCCATGAACTGGGACTTGGTTAACGACGGGCTGGGAACGCCCAAGAACACGCGAAGCCTCCTGTGGTCACACTGGACGCCGCCCGCGATGAGCCTCGGCGTCCGCGAAACGTCTGCCACCGCGGTCCGGGCCGGCATCCACCACATACAGTCGATGGCCCGACCCGAAGCCGACGCCTTGGCGATCGACGCCTATCTGGAATCTCTGAAATCGCCTCCGAGCCCTTATCTGGCAGGGAATGAGCTCAACGACAGTGCTAGGAGAGGGCAGGGCGTTTACGAGAAGTGCGGCTGCTCCGAGTGTCACCCGGCGCCGGTGTACACGTCTCTTCAGGCCTATGACGTGGGCACCGGACTCGGCCGGGAAAAAGGCCAGGCGTTCGATACCCCAACGCTTGTCGAGCTCTGGCGCACCGCGCCCTATCTCCACGACGGACGAGCCGCGACCGTTGAGGAAGTGCTCACTCGGTTCAACCCCGACGATCGCCACGGCCGCACGTCGCGCTTGAGCAAAGTGGAGCTCGATGAATTGGTGGCATTCCTGCGGTCCCTCTGACACTGACAAGTCTTGGAGACCAGTGTCTCTCGCCTCGGCATCGTCAGAGCTCCCAGCCCTGGCGATATTCGCGAGACAGAAGCTTGTTGGCTGAACTGGCTCCTTTGAACTCCATTCTCACACCGTCCCACAGGAGCTTCTGATGCATGCGGACGGCGATGTTCCCCAGTAGACACACCTCGGTCAGCAGACCGGCGTGGTCGACGAAATTGGCGCCTGCTGGCGGCCCGCCGCTAATGGCGGCGATCCATTCCTGATACTGACCGGGCGAGCGTGGCAGAGTCTTCGGCGGCGGCCGATACTTTTCCATGCGCGATTCCGGCAAGAGCCGTTCGCCCATCAGCTTGCCCTTGTCACCAATATAGATGACGTCTTGCATGGGGTCGTCCGGATCGAGTTCGGGCGGCCGGGGCGGCTTCAGACCGCCGTCATACCAGGTGAGAATCACCGGTGGCTTTTCGCCACGCGCGGGAAACTCGAATCGCGCAATCTCGCCAAGTGGGAATGTCTCGCTGCTCAGCTTGGTCGCGCTCCCTTCCACGCTCACGGGATGGCCGAGCTCAAGAGCCTTGAACACCGTGGAGAGTTTGTGCAAACCGAGATCGCCCAGCAGCCCGGTGCCAAAGTCGAGCCAGTTGCGCCACGTCCACGGATGATACGCTGGATGGTACGGACGAATCGGCGCCGGACCGAGCCAGAGGTCCCAATCGAGCCCCTCCGGCACGGGCGGGGTTTCGGGCGGTTTGCCTTCCCACGCGGGCCAACTCCAAAAACGCGCTGGAGACCACACCTGCACTTCGCGCACGGCGCCAATCGCGCCGTCGGCTATGATCTCGCGCACGAGGCGCGCGGATTCCGAGGCCTGACCTTGGTTGCCGCACTGGGTAGCGACTTTCGCCTCGCGCGCGGCTTCAGTGACCCGCCGCGCCTCCGCCACTGACCACGTAAGCGGCTTCTCGCAATAGACGTGTTTGCCTCGTTCCAGAGCAGCCACGGTGATGACGGCGTGTGTGTGATCAGGCGTGGCAATCATCACTGCATCCACGTCTTCTTTGGCGAGCAGTTCGCGGTAGTCAGCGTATGCCTTGCAGCCGTGATACTGTCCGGAGCGCTGTCGCTTCGCGTAGTTCTCATCCATCAAACGCCGTGCTGGCTCGCGTCCGCAATTCTGTTTCTCGTTGCCCTGGGACCAATTCCAGGAAATGTACCCGCCACTTTCCCGATCAACATCGCACACGGCCACAACCTGCACTTCCGGCAGCGCCTGGAGCGCGATCATGTTCTGCAGTCCCTGTCCGCCCAGGCCTATCCCTGCAAGCGTGATCTTCTGGCTCGGTGCGACTTGGCCTGGGCCGCCCAACACCCGACGAGGCGCCACCGCTAATGCCGCCGACAAGGTAGTGAGCTGAAGAAAGCGCCGGCGAGAAGTGCTGTCTTCACGCGGCGCTTGACGGCCGGATTTGGACGCCACAGCGAGGTGATCGTTCACGCCAAGATGCTACGCGCTCGTCCACGCGAAAACAACCAGACATAGTGCCCGGGTTCGATCATCGGCAGCCCGCTTTTCATAATTAAACCGCGCCTCAGACCAAGGTCCTCGTAGGGAGGGTCGGCAAGTGGATGGCTGGCGAATTGCCAAAGCTCTCCTTACGCCGCTCGACTATTTGCCACTTATTAGCGAGACTCCGCCCATGCGAGCAACGCAATTGCGGTTCGTGTGGCTGCTGCCTCTGTTTCTGGCGGGAATCGCGGCTCACGCCCAAACAAACCGATGGGAAAGCGCGATCCGCGAGTTCGAGGAAATCGACCGGACCAATCCGCCACCACGTCGAGCCATCATCTTTGTTGGCAGTTCCAGTATCCGCCTCTGGAAAAGCCTGGCGCGCGATTTCCAGGAGTTCCCCGTGGTCAATCGCGGATTCGGCGGCTCGGAACTCAGCGATTCGGTTGAGTTTTTCGAGCGGATTGTGCAGCCGCACGCACCGCGGCAAATCGTCCTATACGCGGGCACGAATGACATCAATGCCGGAGAAGAGCCGGAGCAGGTTCTTGCCGATTTCAAAGTTTTCGTGGCCAAGGTCCGCAAGGCGCTGCCACGGACACGGGTGAGCTTCATCGCGATCGCGCCAAACCCGGCGCGTTGGGCGAAGGTGGGGAAGTTCAAGCGTGCTAATTCACTGATTCGGGAGTATTGCGAAACTGAGGCGCTGTTGGACTTCATTGATGTGTACACACCGATGTTGGATGCGGAGGGGCGACCCAAGGCAGGCATCTATACTTCGGATCGACTGCACATGAACGCTGAGGGCTACAAACTCTGGGCACAGTTGGTTCGGCCTTACCTGAATTGAATTTGATGACAAACGATTCGTCACCCATTGAGGCCATGAACTCAGACTTAGCCGCACTCAGGCGAGCGCAGCTGTGGAGTTCGGACATTTGAAACGGACGCAGCGTCACGCGGTTGTCGTTTCGGCCATCGTTTGAGAGCATGGAGGGCTTGTCCCGGTGGCAAAGTGAGTGCGGATTTCAGAGTGCACGTGCTGGTGTTTTCCGCGAGGGGCGCGTGCGCTTCCCATCGCAGTTTGGGGAGCACACCCGCCCTCGGGTGTGGCTGGACGCGCCTCGCCTCCAGCACGAAAATGCACAAAATTCAAAGCGGCGAACGCCAGTCCGCCGCTACGAAACGCAACGCCCCTTATGAAGAACCTCGGTGTCAGCCGTCAGGCGGTCTCTCTGGAAACGTGGTCTGGAACAGCGGGACAGCGGCGGCAAGGAACTTCTTCATCCGCTCGTACGCGGCCTGTTCCTGGCCCGGATTGCAAGTGGCAAAGCAACTGACATATGCCCAGCGCGGCAACACGCCCGTCGTCAACATGTCCCATGTCATCTGCTTCATGCGGCCAAGGTGGCTGGCTGTCACGCGATTGTCGGCAACAAACCAGAAGACATAAACGCCGCCCGATCTGACCATGTTTCCAGTGCGATCCGTTGCGACGAAGCTGGCCGTAAAACGGCGAGCTGGCAGTTGATAGCCGGGCGGATTGTCCAACGGCAACGTGAGCGTCTCGCGGCCGACAATGCTCCAGCCCTGACACGTCAGGCAGAACTCAGGCTTGTGGATGCTTGACCGGTCGGTTCCCATCATCACGACTCCAAGCATGAGCTGGAACCCGTCCGCGGCCGTGTAAAGCCGCCGCGCAAAGGTTGTGTCGGCTGGCAACATGTTGGTCTCGAGAGCCGACGGCGACAGATTGGTCGAACTGTAGTCGAGCACCCGATGGGGCAGATCGATCCGCAGACTCTCGGAGCCAGGTATAGCCGACACCTTGAGGCCGGGCTTGCCCAGCCGTTGGTTTGACTTGACTTTGTGCAACAGACCGCCACCACAGGCGATCAGACCCAAAGCGATTGCAGCTACAAAACAGGCACGCGCGTTCATTGGGGTCCACCAGTGACAACAGCCTCTCGCTCGCTCCCGGGTTCCTGCAGCCAGCTTCCAACCACAAACATCACAGCCAGCGCCAGCAGGAATGTCGCGAAACCAAACAAATTGTGCACGAATTATCCCGCCTCACGCCCAAACGCCTCGGCCCCGACAATGATGCACACCAACCGGAGCACATTCCCCAAAAGCGCCAGCGGCAATGCCAGAGCCGCAATAACGGCTCGCCGCCACGCCGTCTTGAAAGTGATGAAGCCGTAAATGATCGTCAGGGCCAGCATCGCGATGAAACTGTGAATGCCCGAGCACGGCGCAGCCACCTCGTATTGGTAGGAGCCTGCCGGGTCCATGATGATCACGCCCTCGGCAAGCACGTGTATGCCTAGCAAGTCCCGCACGACGAACAAAGCCACCTTGGTCGAGATCAAACGCAGCGGGATTGTCAACGGTTCTATCACGCTCCCCATTGGCACGCTGAAAACAAGCAACGCTAGCGGAAAGAGACACGCCATGGCGAATCGCCAGCCCCACACCGTCATCACTAACGCGTAGAGACCGCCAAGAAATGCAACCACGGAAATCCTGGGTTGTTGAACCAAGTACCCAGCCACATGCAGCACAACAGCCAGAGCGAGCGGAATGAGCCCCGGCAACCACAGCCGCTTCTCAACCGCAAGAAGAGTCTTCCGCTTCCACCACAACAATGCTAGCACCACAAGTGGTATCAACGGCCCATGCGAATCCTCGGAGCCGGGATAGGTCCAGACATTGTACAACCATCGGAAAAGCGACGAGGTCTTGACATAGCCAAAAGTCGGATTGCCAACCAGCTCAAACAAAACAACCCAACCCGCCAGCAAGACAAAGAATAACCACCTGCCCGGCATCGCCCGCCACACCACACCCAGCTCGCGCCGGAACTCATCCAGTCGGCTCTCGTCTTTGGAAGCGTTGACGCTTTCTGTCGCCATGTTTCACGCCATCAGACAACACAAGCCCCCACCCGCTCAATCAAATTCTGTCGCAGGTTCATGTGGAGATGTCCGCGCCGCTCATGCCTGTTCAATCCTTGCCGGACACAAGCCGGGCGCCAACAAGTGAATGACTAGCAGTGCGGTCAAGTACGCGCCCCCTGCAAGCGCAAACACTGGCACGTAGCTGCCGGTTGCTTGCAGTATCGCGCCTACCAACATGGCAATGAACATGCCGCCAACGGCGCCAGACGTGCCGCCGAGGCCAACCACCGTCCCCACCGCTTTGCGCGGGAACATGTCCGACGCGATCGTAAACAGGTTCGCTGACCAGCCCTGGTGCGCCGCGGCGGCAATCGAGAGCAACCCCACCGCAACCCACAGGTTCGAAACGTGGGCCGCGGCCGTGACCGGCACGGCCGACGCCGCGCAGATTAGCATCGCCATCTTCCGAGCGCGATTGTGCGTCCAGCCCATCTTGATGAAACGTCCGGAGAGCCAGCCGCCTCCAATACTGCCCACATCCGCCACAAGGTATATCACAACCAACGGCAGACCGATTGTCTTCAGGTCCAGCCCGTGATTGCGATGGAGAAAGTCCGGAATCCAGAACAGGTACAGCCACCAGACCGGGTCTGTCATGAACTTGCCCAGCGCAAATGCCCACGTCTGGCGGTGAGGCAGGAGGCTCCACCATGAAATCTGGCTTGCAGTGTCGGGTGGATCGCCACGGATGTGATCCAATTCCGCCGCGGTGAGTCTGGGATGTTCTTCAGGGCGCCGGTACATCGCCAGCCACGAGACCACCCATATTAAACCTAAAGCGCCGGTGAACACAAATGCCCACTGCCAGCCCAGACTCAGCGTTATCCACGGCACAACCAGCGGCGTGACAAGAGCCCCCACATTCGTTCCGGCGTTGAAGATGCCCGTTGCTAACGCGCGTTCTTTCCGTGGAAACCACTCTGCCACGGCCTTGA
>JAXDCU010000339.1:0-5773 GCA_034677645.1 Verrucomicrobiia bacterium | reverse complement strand
AGGACGGTTAAAGTCGGTGAGGCTATGATGAAGGTTCTGCGGTTCATAGCGTCTGTCTTTGAGTGTTTTCGCGGGAGACTGACGGGACGATTCAGCTCACCGCGTTCTGAGGATGCCTCAGTTGCCTTGTGGATGCCACTGTAATTGCCGCCGAATCGCGCCTCATGGGTCGCCTTGGTGAGAGGTCCGGGTTTTGGTACTCTACCTCCGGGATGTACCGAGTGTTGTGTCATCTGGACATGGACGCGTTCTTCGCCTCGGTCGAGCAACGCGACGATCCGGCGTTGCGCGGTCAGCCGGTGATCGTGGGCGCGCCGCCCACGCAACGCGGCGTCGTTTGCGCCGCCAGTTACGAGGCGCGCAAGTTCGGCGTCCGCTCCGCCATGCCCAGCGCCACCGCCGGTCGCCTCTGCCCCCGGGGCGTCTTCGTCCGGCCCAGAATGGAACGGTACAAGGAAGAATCACGGTTCATTCTCCGAATCATGGGCGAGACCGGCGCCGTCATCGAGCCGATGTCCATCGACGAGGCGTATCTGGACCTGTCCGCTCGCTGCCAGGCCGAGGGTGCCGACGCTTCTCTCCTCCAGTGCGTGCCGATCGCCCGGCAGTTGAAGGAGCGTATCCGGTCGGAACGCGGGTTGACGGCGACCATAGGCATTTCCTCGAACAAGCTGCTGGCCAAAATCGCCAGCGACTTCGAGAAGCCGGACGGCCTCACCGTGGTTTCTGAACGAGACAAGGTCCAGTTCTTGCGTCCGCTGCCGGCGCGGGTCCTGTACGGCGTGGGCCGGGTCACCGAGCAGGTCTTGCTGGGGGCGGGTATCCGGACGGTTGGTGACCTACAGGATTACAGCGGCGATCTGAGGGCGCTGGTGGGTTCCTTCGGTCCGAAGCTGAAGCAGTTCGCAGTGGGCGAGGACGATCGCCCGCTGGAGTTGGGCGATGAGGTCAAGAGCATCAGTGGCGAGGAGACATTCCTTAGCGACACTGAGGACCGAGGCGTGCTGCGGGCGTGTCTGCGGGACCAAGCGGCGGAGATCGCGGCCAAGCTCAAGCGGCGTCACCTGGCTGCACATACGATCCAGGTCAAGGTGCGGTACGGCGACTTCACGACAGTGACGCGCCAACTCACGGTCGAGGAACCGATCACGGAAGCCAGGGACATCTACCGGCTCGGATGCTACCTCTTGGCCCGCAAGCGACTGGTGTCACGTCCCCTGCGGCTCCTTGGGCTTGGCCTCAGCAACCTGCGCGAGCCGACGGCGCAACAGTTGACGCTGCTGTAAGCCTAAGAGTGGAGGGAAGTGATAGGAATTTGCTTTTGGATGCGTGAGCGGGTCAAGAGCATTGGTTGCCAGTGCCCAGCATGTTGCGAACATAGTGCGGGTCGAGTGAGCTTTTGTCAAGGCACGAGGTTGCCCGGCAGACAACTTTTCGGCCTTGTTTGCGAGATTCTTGTGACGCCGGAGGCTCGAGGCTGGAGGCTGCAGGCCGCAGGCTCCGGGCTGGAGGCGGTTACTGCCCGCGCAGCGATCGCAAGGTTCCCGTTTTGCCTGCTTTCACCTCGACCGGCAGGATGTCCTTATGCCGGCTGATGACGAAGCCCACTTTCGATCTTCACCGTCTGTCGGACGTAACCCGCCCCCCGCCGAGAAAAGCCCTGTCAATCGAAACATCAATGTCCTCGCTCAGCCAACACCTGCGACGGATCACCAAATGAGAACGGTGAATGCTGCGCCAAGTGCGCCGAACAGACGGCGACCTGCATAGAGCCTTGTTAAGCCATAGCGCGCGCAGTACACTGTCGTCACACGTATGAAGCGGCCTGGCCCACAACGAAGCCGCCTGAAGGCGGAACTCTGACCGGGCGCGAGTCGGACAGCGCCGCGGACCATGCAGAGCGGCCGCCCGCCAGAGTCCCGCGTTTACGCGGTTTTAAGTGGTTGCAGAGAATGAACAGGCAACTCGCGACCTTGTCTTTCTTCGCGTTCTTCGAGTCTTCGTGGTGCATTGCGATAGTTAGGCGGTTCCAACGAATACGCGCCAAGATCAGGTCGCACCGGATACCGTTGAGTGGTTACCATTCGCCCCATGCTCGACGCTCCAGTCGGTCCATTCCCGAAACCGTAGCTCTCTTCTCTGCGTGTGCGCGCTCTTTCATCATCTTGTCTTTCGGTTTGTGAGGCTCTAATCGAGCACGGCTTTCAGATGGAGAACGGCGCTTCCCGCGAATGGGGCTTGGAACTGGCGGACGCCATCCTCGGCGTTCACGCGTTCGCGTGCCGCCGGTTCGGGGCGGGAGTGATCAGTCCATTCGATCTCGTAACTTCCAGATTCTAGTTGGAGGGAGAATCCTTTCCCGCCCTCCGGTTGATAGACGAGGTACTCCTGGCCGGGGCAGGCCAGGCAATAGCCGGTGGACGCGAGTTCGTTCCGGGGTGCCATGGCCGCCAGGTTCATTCGCTCGGCAACGCGGCGGGCGTAGCCCATGGCGGTGCGGATGGGTTCCCAGCCGCGGTCCTCGCCCAGCACCGAACCGTCGTAAGGGTCCATGAAGATGGGATTGTGTCCGCGGAGGAAGCTTTTCCAGACCCAGCCAGGATTTCCGCCGACACCCCAGATGTGATCGGTATCGAGCAGGCTGGCTTTGTGTTTATTCCAGGCCGGAGGGTCTTCCGCGTAACCGTCAGCGCGCCCCGGAGAGAGCCATTCGGCCGGACTGGCCAGCATGGTGGGAAGCCGTTCGGCGCCGTGGCCAGTGCTTCCGACCGGATGTTGCTTCGGCTTGGTGCGCTCGTAATCATGAATGGTTTGGATCACCCACCAGTTCCATTCCTTTTCACCGCCTTCGTTGATGACTTCGTAAAGCACGTTGTCCAGGTCGTTGAGTGTGTCCACGACCTTGCGGACATACGCGGCTTGGACCTTGTTCACCTCGGGGTTGCGCATGGTGTGAACGCGGCCGCTGAATGGATCGGCGCCTTCGACTTTGGGAGCCTGAACATTGTTGGCGGGGTTGAAGGGATGGGAGCGCCAGGCCCAGCCGTCGTCCGTGCCGCGACGGCGGTTGCCGTGGAACAAGCCCCAGCCCTCGAACAGCATCACGCTCACGTATATCCCACGTTCTCCTGCCGTCTCGACTCGGGAGCGGAGCCGCTCGAAGTACTCGGCACTAAACTGAGCCAGATCGAATTTTGGCTTGCCGTCGAGAGCATTGCCTGGTCCGGCTCGCGTCCACGGCAGCGGTGCGGCTTTATGGATGAAGTCCTTCCCCAAGGCGCCATTGGCGCGGGTGTCCCAGGTCGTTGAATCCCAGGCCCACAACCGAACGAAGTTGTGGTGATGTCTTTCGAGGAAACCCAGGTAAGCCTCCCAGTTGAACTTCTCGGGCGGATCACTCCGCCCCATGTCGACGAGGTTGTTCCAGGTATGAGACCCGGTGAGATAGACCGCTCGCAAGGAACCGTCTGGCCCTTTGGCCCCATCGGTGAAGTAGCGCGGGTTTTCAGGATGGACACGCAGCAGTCCAGCAGGCGGTGCAGCCGCCAGTTGAAACGCGAGGGAGAATACCGCACAGCCCGTCAGCAACGCGGACAGCGGCATCAGGTGGGTGAGGATTCGGTCCATAGCATCACGCGTCATCGACTGCTTACTGCGACGCTACTTCGTCCTTCGTCTGGCGCCAAGCCTCGGATGCGCCGAAGTGCCGCGGTGGCGGTTTTGCGGGTTTTGATTGCTGCCACATTCTTGGTTGGTATTCTCGAACTCGACCTAGCCTGGACCATTATGAGGCGCCTGATTGTCCATTTCATCGCCGCCGTCTTCTTGGGAGCCGTATGGGCCATTCAACCTCCCGATGGTCTGGTCAGCCGTGTCGGAGATCAGAGTGTGGTCTTGCACTGGAACCGCAACGGCGAGCCTGACCTCGCTGGCTACCGGGTGTACCGATCGATTGCCGCCAATGGCTCGTTTACCCTGCAAACTCCCAGTTTACTCACTTTCCCGGGCTACTGCGATCTAAACCCGGTCAACGGACGCACAAACCTTTACAAAATCACGGCGGTCAGCACATCCGCCGATGAAAGCGCGCCCTCCGCCACCCTGGCCGCAACGGCTCAGCCGTTCGCGGACGACAATGAGTTCCTCGAGTATGTGCAGGAGACGAGTTTCGACTATTTCTGGCGCGGCGCGAATCCAGCCAATGGACTCATCCCGGACAGGAGTCCCTCGGCTTCGCCATGCAGCATAGCGGCGGTTGGATTCGGACTCAGCGCGATATGCATCGGTATCGATCACGGTTGGATTTCGCGCGAACAGGGCTCGGCGCGCGTGCGGACTACGGTCAACACGTTTCTCGACGGACGCCAGGGCCCGGACGCCTCGGGCACGATCGGCTATCGAGGCTGGTTCTACCATTTCCTAGACATGAACAACGCCACGCGCCACACGGCGTTCAACGCCGAGCTCTCGTCGATCGACACGGCGCTGCTGCTCGCCGGAATGCTCCACGCAAAGCAGTACTTCAACCGAGCGGACGTCGGCGAAACCGAGCTGCGCGCGGCGATTGACTCGATCTTCAACCGCGTCGATTGGCAATGGATGGCCCGCGGAACTGACAGGCTCTCGATGGGATGGCATCCGGGTTCGGGTTTTCTGTCAGCCGACTGGGTGGGCTACAACGAGGGCATGCTCCTTTACCTGCTGGCGCTCGGCGCGGCAACAAATCCGTTGCCAGTCTCGGCATGGAGTCGATGGACTCAAGGCTACACATGGGCGACGCATTACGGTCAGTCCTATGTGCCGTTTCCTCCTTTGTTTGGCCACCAGTACTCACATTGTTGGGTGGACTTCCGGCACGTTGCGGACGCTTACATGAACGGCCGCAACAGCACTTACTTCGAGAACTCACGCAGAGCGACTCTCGCGCAGAGGGCCTATTGCATTGCGAATCCTCTCAACCGAATCGGCTATTCAAGCAACGTCTGGGGCTTGACGGCCTGCGACGGACCGAACGGATACTCGGCGCGCGGCGCGCCTCCTTCACAAAACGATGACGGAACGATCGCCCCCACGGCGGCGGGTGGATCGATTGTTTTCGCGCCAGAGTACTCGATTCCAACACTGCGCTATTTCTACCGTCAGTTCCGCAGGAGCGTCTGGACACCGTACGGATTCCGAGACGCTTTCAACCAGGGGGCCCAATGGTGGGGGCCAGATAAGATTGGAATCGACCAGGGACCGTTTGTGCTCATGATAGAGAACTACCGGACTCAGAACGTGTGGCGCCTCTTCATGCGCAATCTCGAAGTCCAGCGCGGACTCGATCGAGCCGGTTTTGTATCGTTGGCATTCGCGGAACCTCGGCTCCGACGAGCCGGGGATGAAGACGCATTCAATCTGGCGTGGAATGCTTTGGCCGGCCGCGCCTACCAAGTGGAGTACTCGCCTGACTTGACTGTCTGGCTACTCTCGCCCACAGGGCAAATCGTCGCGCCCAACTCGGTCGCCGATTGGACCGATGGTGGCCCGCCGGCGACAGCCACCTTGCCGTCGAGCGTTGCCAAACGATTCTATCGCGTCTTTCAATTCGGCCTACCATGAACCGGCGAAACAACCACAACAAAGCGCACGATGACCACGGAGGTTCCTAATAGCTCTTCCTCGGTGGTCTTCGCGGCCTTCGTGGTTAAGCATCTGGTTCATGGACCCAAAGCGCGTTCTCTGGAACGTGGAGGCTTCCCATGAACCTTGCTTTACCGCGTAAACGCGGGAC
>JAXDCU010000338.1:0-3584 GCA_034677645.1 Verrucomicrobiia bacterium | reverse complement strand
TCAAGGCGATCAAGGAAGGCCTCAAAGACAAAAAGACCGGCAAGCAAGTGATGAAGGCAACCAGCGGCCTCACTGACCAGGAGATGAAGGAACTCGTCGCCTACATGCGCAAGTTCGCCGTGAAAATAAGCCATCAGAAGACGTGAGTATCTGGCGCGGCATTGTTATGACTGAATCACCCAGCCCCGCACGGATCATCGCGAAAGCCACGGGCATCGCGATAGTGATTATCGCGGTTGCGACGGCGGGCTATGTTTTGTTGGTCAAGGGCCCCTCGGACCTCGGATCGCGCGCCAAGAACGGCGCCTTTGACTCGGCCAATCAGGCATATGACCTTGCCCGGAGACTGGCGAAGGACGTGGATGACGCGATCAATTTTCGTCCGAGGATTACGTGCGAAGGCGCGATGGTTGTAGAAGCAGGCGAACCGATAGCCGAGTTTTCAACGGTCGAAAAGGCTTTCGAACACACGTACGCCTGGGAGAGCACATGGCTGGGAAGCACCAAACGCATCAAGCTCAAAGGTCACTTCGTCGCCAAGGCGGGGTATGACCTGACGAAACCATTCGTGATCGACGTGTCGAAAGACCGCCAAACCATTCGAGCGAAAATGCCGCCGCCAAAACTCAATTCCGTCGAGCAGACCAAAGTGGAAGTTCTCCAGGACGAAAACGGCCTGTGGAACAGAATCTCGGCCGAAGAACGCCAAAACGCATTGAACGCATTGCTCGCCGATGCCCGGAAAGCTCTCGATTCCACCACCATCCTGGCCGATGCGGACGCCGCTCTGCTGTCTCACCTGGAGAAAGCCATCCGCAAGAGCGCACCTCCCGCGGCCAGCATTGTCCGCGAACCGCTCGATTAGTTATATGAAAGTCATCAAAGGCATATTTGTGTTTGTTGTCGGCCTGCTTGCCGCTCTTTACCTACTCAACGTTGGCGCGGGCATTGTCGAAATCCTCCCAGACAACCTGCCAATAGCGGGAAATCTCGACGAGGCGGCAGCCAGTCTGCTTTTGC
Source organism: Verrucomicrobiia bacterium (assembly GCA_034677645.1). Lineage (GTDB taxonomy): Bacteria > Verrucomicrobiota > Verrucomicrobiia > Limisphaerales > J093 > JAAYVR01. The sequence continues at coordinate 2,564 of JAXDCU010000338.1, read as the reverse complement.
TGAACTGTCTGGCCTATTTTGGGCTGGACCTCAGAGGTGGCTCGCGGCCAGATCGACCCGCTCCCGCGACTCAAGACCAATGAGTGTCCCAGCGTGGCGGAGCCGAATCCGCCTTTGGACTACTGTCGACGCTCAGCGCGGACTTCTGAGCGGCGGACTTTCCCGACCGACATTGGGACGAGCTGGCCGGGCCTGAGCATTTAGCGTCTGATTCCTGAAACAACACAGGCCCTCCCTGTGTATCAAAGGATGGAAAGTGCAACGCTGCATGCCTTGCATTCCATTGCCAGAAAATGAAAACAGCAGTATCGATTTCGACCGTCCAACCCTGGAATCCGTCTCTGGCCAACGCCGGCCTGGCGGTCAGGTGGGACAGCGGTCCCCAAACGGCTAGAAAACAGCCGTTGCGCATCCGGCGCGCTCAGCCGACAGCGCCGTCTTCGGACAAGACAGTCGGGCACGCATGGCTCGCGCAGTGCGAGAAGAGTCGTCGGAGCCAAGCCCGTCTCGAGGGCGTTGGTTTTTTTCTCTTGGCTGTCGGGGCGCTGGCCGCGCTTTTGATACATCTCGCCGCGGGGAGTGACTTCATCGCGAGCGCGCAGGCGTTTGAATCGATGGTCGCGCGCGCACTTGGGGGATAGGGGGTAGTTTTTCGTGTCAATCGGCTTTCGCTCAGTTGATCTGGCAGTTTTCCATCAAATCGGCTCTCGCCGGCCTCGGACAAGATTGTTCGAGGCCGGTTGACGGTCTCCGATTCATGCCCCACACTGCCGGCTGATGCAATTGAGTGGAGTTGTCCGTGTGTGGGGAGCAGTGCTGGTATTGGCCGTCCAAGCCGATTCCTCCCCGACCAACGCCGTGGAACGACGCCTGTCGTTGTCGGAATGCGTGCGGATGGCGATTGATGGCAACCGCGATCTCCAGATCGAGCGGGTCAATCCGCGCATCGCGCGGCTGACACTCGATGCTTCCGCCGGCTACTACGATCCCACATTAGCGTTGGCCGGGCAGCACACGCACCAGGTTGAGACCGGAGGTTTTGATCCGGTTGACCTCAGTCGGTACAACGTGCATCAATCGGATTCCGAGCTGGCGAACGCCGCCTTGACTGGGTTCCTGCCAAGCGGAATGACCTACACCTTTTGGGGGGACTACTCGCATACGGTCGGCCTGCGCCAGGATATTGGAATTGAGGAATTCCGCGCCAAAGTCGGCGTTTCGGTCCGACAACCGCTCCTGCGTGACTTCTGGACTGACGAGCCGCGCACGACAATCAAGATCAACCGAAAGAGCCTGCGCGTCTCGGAGCTGAACGTCAGGTTTGTTCTGATGGAAGTGATCCACCGGGTCGAGCTGGCGTACTATGAACTCGCGTTCGCGCGCGAGGACCTCGAGGTGCAACGCAAGCTGGTCGAGGTCCGGCAGGCCTTTCAGGATCAAGCCCACCAACAGGTCATCACGGGCGCGATCCCGGCGATCGAAGAAAAGCTCGCGGAGGCCGAGGTCGCCCGGGCCAGGAGCGCGCTGCTGGCGGCGCGCATTGCCGTTACGCTCGCCGAGAACGAACTCAAGACCGCAGTGGGCGACGATTTCCGGAGCAGCGAAGGAGTTGACTGGGTGCCGTCGGACTCGCTGCTGGTTCTGCCGGACGATCTCAGCCTCCAGGAGAGTTGGCAGCGGGGCATCACGCATCGGCCGGACGTGGCGCAGATGCGCATCGAAGTCGAAAAACAGGAACTGAACCTGCGATTCCGTCGCAACCAACTGTATCCGTGGCTAGACGTGGTTGCTGGTTACGGGCAGCGCGGCTCAAGCGCGTTCGAGAACCGCCAGCCGCCATTGCCGCCGGCGAGCAGGTCAGAGGCTTTCGACCAGGTGCTCGACGGTGTCGCGCCCAACGACCTGATCGGGCTCATGTTCACGATGCCATTGAGCCGTGCCGTCGAGCGGGCCAACTATCGAGCTGGCAAAGAACTCAAGGAGCAGGCCACGTTGTTCCTCAAACAACGCGAGGAACTGGTGCTCCGCGAGGTGAGCGACGCTCTGCTGACCGCCCGCGCCGAACGCGAGCGCGTGGAGGTTGCGCGGCGCGCCGCCACCCTGGCTCGGGAGGCCCTCGTGGCCGAGGAACAAAAACTCGCCGCCGGCCAGAGCATGTTCTACGTCGTGTTGCAGCTACAAGGCGATCTCGCAACCGCCCGGTCGGAGGAAGCACGCGCCAAGGGTAACTACAACATGGCGCTGTCCCGGCTGCACCGGGCGGAGGGCAGTCTGCTCGACCGCTACAACACGGACGTCGAGTTCAAGTGAGGAGATCGCCCGGCCCGGCGGCGTTCTCAGCTTCAGGCGCCGGCTGGCGGCTTTGGCACGAACTTATGTTCCACCCGGTCTGGCAACACACGCACCGGCGTGGTCAATTTGAGCGGCGGGCCGGCGGGTCGCTTGTAGGTCAACTCGACCAGAAACGCTGTCCACCCCCGCGCTGGTGCCGGGACGCGCGCGATACCAGCTCCGTCGGTCAACGGGAAAGGCGCGCTGGTCCACACGGCTCCGATTGTGTCGAG
>JAXDCU010000337.1:0-8082 GCA_034677645.1 Verrucomicrobiia bacterium | reverse complement strand
ATCGTAACGAGGCGCTTTACACATGGCCCGGCGAGGGGCACGGCAAGGTCCGAGAAGTCCTCGCTGACCTGTTTGCCACCGGCTACGACGGCGGCATCTCAATCGAACCGCACATCGCCGCCGTCTTCCACGACCCCACCGCGAAGAGCATTCCACCCGAAGCCCAGTACGAAAGCTACGTCCAGTACGGACGGCGCTTGGAGCAGCTCATCTCAAGCCTGCGCCCTCCCAAAGCAGTGGTTTGAGCGTGCGGTGATGCCCTCGCACAACGGAAGCGGAATTCGCCAATAAACCCACGCTGGTTTTTAGCGGCGCCGGGTGTAGCCGGTGCGTTCTTTGTACCACTCGTAGTCGATCCTGCCCTGGGCGTCAAACGCCCTCACCGAGTATGCGAATCTGACGGGGTACTTGGAAGTGGCGCTGAGCCATTTTCGAATCTCGGCGTGTCCATCCGCAAATGAGAACCCGCACGCTCCATTGTGGTAGGAAGCCGGCAAGTCGCCCCACGAAGACGCGCCAAGCGGCACCGTGAAGAAGCCGTCGTTGACGGAGTCCGGATGCTCATCCAAAGTCAGCCACGTGTGAGCCGGCATTGGAACGTCGGTGGTTCGGAGGAACTGCATGTAGGTGCTTCCTTCCGCCCAACTGATTCCCTGCAAGGTCGAGTCGCTTGGGTCATCGCTCGCGACACCGAAAAGGGCGTTCATTGAATTGCTGCGCAATCTCGCTTTCCACCCTTTCGCTCGCTGAGCGGGACTTACCTTGTTGTCCGCTGGACACTTGTATATCCCGAGAGCGTTGCCGGTGTACCGGGCCAGCACACCGTTCAACACCCACCCCACGTTCGTGTTGCTGACGTCGTCGACGGACGTGCCTGCGCCCCAGGTCATGACGTTGTTCACCCAATTGGCGAATTTCTTGCTCGCGATCGTGGCCTCGGTGCCAGGAATCGTGAAGTTGTTCGCCACGCGCTCGTTGTGGTCCCCGGCGTAGAGGTGCCACGCGGTAAGAAGCTGCCTGTTGTTGCTCAAACACATTATCCCGTGCGCCTTGGCCTTCGCCCTGCCTAACGCGGGCAGCAGCATCCCAGCCAGAATCGCGATGATGGCAATCACCACCAGCAGCTCTATCAAGGTAAATGCTCGATACGACGATCTTCCCATACGCGCATTTCCAGATTTCGGTCCTGAACGCATAAACATGTCTACTGGTTTGATCTTGCCGATCGCGCCACGCCACCGCTCATCCCGGACCGCCCCAGCAACTGCATCCAATCGCCAAGACATTAACACTCCCAACGAGTCGCGCCGCAAATCACGCATCGAGCGGAGACCGACCGACCGGTCGTGCCGGTGGTACCCAACCCAACCGCTCATGACAAGAACAAACTCACCGCGGCATGCGGCGACGCTGCGACGCCGCACGGCGGAGCGGCGAGCTGGACAAAGGAGGAGCTGCGCTTATCTTTGCCTCCTTTGTTGCCCGTATGTTCGCCAATAGAGAGAGAGCTGAACCGATGACCGAAGAGAGCGCATGGCAAGCATTCTTTGATCCACATGCGCCCTCTACAAGAATAACGTGTTCACCACGAATACCATTCGAGAAGTCGACCTTCGCATTGAAGAACTGTCTTCACGGTCCTCGACGCCGCGTTGTTGATTCGCAAGCACACGAACAAGACCGTGACGGAGGGACTCTTCGACCCGATGACAATGGTTGAGTTCTCGGAATTATCGCCGCGAGATGACCTCCCAGCCGTTGGTCTTCGGGAACGGGCTTTCGTGCCAACAGAGCTGGTTTTGCTCCTCCGCCTTGCAGGAATGTCAGCGCTCAGCATTTGGGGCGGTACGGCGGGGAACTGGGGGAAGAGGACGCTTGATCTGGACGAAATCGAGATCATGATCGTGGCGCTCAAGACCGGCGAACCCTGGGCTTCGGTGGAGCCGATGCAACCAAGACCGGCAACCGGTGTTTAAGGCGATAAGAATATGAGTCCGCGCAGAGAAACCTCGTGGCACGGGATCGCATGGCTGGCCGCTATGCTATGTGTGCCGATCACGGCTTGCTGCGCCGTGGCACCAACGGACACTTCAACGAATCTGCCACCGATCCCTCCTCCGCCAACCGAAGACGCCCCCGGACCCGGCCAGACCAATGAGTCACCCCAAAACGAGCCGGCAGCCGAAGAACAGACCAAGTCCGCCGATTCAGACCAGACCGATTTGCTTTACCAGTCCATCGTAACCAGGAACGCATTCAAGTTGCGCCCGCCCCCGGAGCCTACACCACCGCCTGAACCTGCGCCGCAGGTGACACCATCGGCGCTGAAGCTAACCGGCATCACCACCATGTTCTCCGGCAAACAAGCCATGTTTGTCCTCCAGGAGCCAAACAAACCTCAACTGATGTCGGACTTGGTCAGGGAAGGGGAAAAAGACAGCGTCATAACAAACCTCGAAGTGCTCAGCATTGACGAGCGGGCGGCCATCGTACGCGTCTTGTACGGCGGGAAAGAGCTCAGCCTGAACTTCATTGACAACGGTCTCAAACCACCCGCACCCGCCCCAGCCGCCGTTGCGGCTGGACAGCGTGTCCCGCCGCGACAAGGCATCACCCCGCCTCAGACTGTCGCGGCCGGTTCGCAACCCGCGGCCACCGCGGATCGGTTTTCGCGCCTTTCGCGACCCACGATGCAATCGCCGTCTTCCTCGACAGCCACTGGCGCCCAATACCAGGAGAATCCAAGCGCGCTCAGATCGATCCCAGTGCGACCCACACGCCTCCCTTTCAGCAGCGCGGTCAACGTCGTCCCCGGTCAGAACACCCTGGGACAACAAAACCCACAAACCGTCCTGTCACCAGAACAGCAGGTGAACATGATGCGCGCACAGGAAGAACTCATGCGCAGTCAGGGCATCCCCATGCCCCCGAGTCCGCCCATGCCGGGAGAGGGCATTCCGACCGATGGTGCGCCGAATCCCGCCCTGCCGCCTTCGCCAGGCGCACAGTGAGTTGCCCCCCGCAAGCGCCAGCGCGCTCGATTCTCGAAGGCCCATTGTCGATACGCGCTCATCGCGGAAGAGGATGAATACGCCAACGAACCGGATGCTCCCCATCAGTATCGATCTCAAGTGAGCTGTACCCGCCATCCTTGAGCAACTCACAGCCAGCAAGTGACGGACAGAGTCTTACGTTGAAGGGGCGCCACGCCCGCGCATCCCGCAGCGCCTCCGTCATGCGGCGAATGGAATTGCCCATGAACCTCAAGGCAGGTATCCCCGCGAGCAGACGACTTGCGCCCAGCACAACCGGACTATGCAGATGACCAATGATCGTATACTCGATCTGATCCAGACGCTCGCCAATTTCCTCTTCTTGGGCAAGAAACGAGAGCGCCGTAGGGTCGTGGCAAAATAGCACCACCCTCTGATCCACACCCAGCGCCTCGAATGCCGAGCGTATCTGCTTCAGATGCTCTCCCCGCAATCGCCACCACTCCTCCCGCTCCTCAACAAGCGTTTCAGGCTCGAAGATCGGGAGCGCTATGAGCGAAGAGACGACCCCCACCAGAATGTACCGCCCGTGTGCTCTCAGCCAGAACGGCTCGAAACCAAGCTCATCTGCCGCTCGCCGCCAACTCGCCAGTCGCAATCCACCGACACCGCCGAAGAGGCTCATCTTCCCCAATTCATGGTCCCCGAGAACCGCGGTCAACCGCGGCCCAAACCGTGCCCGGAGCTGAGCCAGGCAACTCGCGGCGCTCAAGAATGCAGCGTCGTCGCTGATTCCAACAAACGCGGTGTCGCAAGAGTAGTCCCCATTTGCCACAACCATGTCCGGCTTCCCAGCGGTTGCCATGAACCGTTCCAGTATATCGTTGTGCGCGAACGGGTCCCGCATCCAGAAGTTCCGCCGATAGACCCACACAAGCAACCGCAGCAAAGGATTCCGTATCACCCGGGTCTCATGCGCGTGTCGCGCTTGCTCGGCGGGACTCGCATAATGGATGTCGCTGATGACGACTATCGTGCGGCTCGAGCTCATCTAGTCAGCCGTCGGCTGTTCTGAATCCGGCAGTGGTTTGCGCAATGAGCCATTTGCCATGGAGGCGTCCGACCGAATACGACTTGTTTTCCTGACCAACCGCAACGAGAAAAACGGTCAAGGACATGCCGCCAAACTTTGGTGCATATGCATCATAGTTTGGCATGGGACTCGTGACGCAACTTCAGCCGCGATCGCCAACATGCCCGTTGAACAACGCATTCTTGCGCGGTTCGGGCTATCGGGCATGTTGTATTTGCTTGCCCAGCGGCCATTGGTCAACCAATCTTCCCCGCCAGCATGGCCGGGAGAAACAAGACAAGACCAAGCGCCAAACCGACTCGCCTGCGTTTTCAGCGGTCGCGCGAGTCAGCGCGTGCGGCGGCGCGCAAGGCACGTCCTGGGAGGCCGCTCAAGTCGCCAGGAGTCTCGCCGTCCGCATTGGAGGTGCCGCGCGACAAGGAAACCGCGGCGAATGAACCGCGCCCGCGCCAAACGTACGACCCCGACACCGCTATAAAGCTCTATCTTCGAGAGATTGGGCAGGTCAAGCTGCTCACTCCCCAGGAGGAAATCACACTTGCTGCGCGGATTAAGAGGGGCGACAAGAAGGCGCGTGAGCACATGATCAAAGCTAACCTGCGCCTCGTGGTCAAGATCGCGCACGATTATGACGGGCTCGGCTTGCCTCTCCTCGATTTGATCAACGAAGGCAACATCGGTTTGATGAAGGCCGTCGAGCGATTCGACCCAGCCAAGGGCGGCAAGTTGTCCACTTACGCAGCCTGGTGGATCAAGCAGGCCATCAAACGAGCCCTCGCCAACCAGTCCAAAACTATAAGATTGCCAGTGCATCTCGTGGACAAAATCTCGCGCATGCGCCGCATCGCCGGCCAGTTGCACGAGGTTTTCGGTCGTGAACCGACCGACAGCGAGATCGCCGACGAGCTTGGCATCCCGCCATACCGCGTGATGCAATTGAGAAGCGCGTCAGTCCGTCCAGCATCCTTGGACGCGCCAATCGGCGATGAAGACTCAAACACGTTTGCCGAAGTGGTCGAGGACGAGCGCGCCAGCGATCCATACGAGCAACTTGAGGACAAAACAGTCAGCGCAATGGTTAGAGAACTAATGGGCAGGCTGGACGAGAGGGAGCAGATGATTCTGCGCAGCCGTTTTGGCCTGGATGGAGCTAGCGAGAAGACTCTGGAGGAGGTGGGGGCCAGTCTGGGAGTTACCCGCGAGCGCATCCGTCAGATTCAAAACCTCGCCTTGGGCAAACTAAGGCGGATGATGCAGAAACTCGAGGCGAGCCAGGCCTGATACAAGACCGCCCACACATTTCCATGAACCAACCCATAGTGACTCCGAGCGAAATTGAGAGGGCCATCCGCACAATCCCGGACTTCCCCAGACCGGGCATACAGTTTAAAGATATCACACCGGTGTTGTCGGACGCACGTCTGTTTGCAGCCAGCATCCGGCTGCTGACGGAGGGTCTGACTCCGAGATCGGTGGACGTTGTGGCTGGCATAGAAGCCCGCGGATTCATTCTTGCCTCGGCCGTAGCGTTTCATCTGCGGATCGGGTTTGTGCCAATTCGCAAACGTGGCAAGCTGCCTTACCGCACGGTGGAAGCCAGCTACGACCTCGAGTACGGATCGAACGCGATTGCCATGCACGTTGACGCAGTGAAACCCGGTTGCAGGGTACTTTTGGTCGACGATCTGCTTGCTACTGGCGGGACAGCCGCTGCCAGCGTTGGCCTGCTGCGACAAGTCGGCGCGCACCTGGTGGGGGTCTCGTTCCTGGTCGAGCTCGGCTTCTTGAACGGTCGCGCGCGTCTTGGTGGCGTCAATGTCAGGTCTCTGATTTGTTGCTGAGTTCGGCGCGCTGACTTGATTCGAACCGTCGCGGTCCTGCTTGTCGCATCGGATTGTCGGATAGCGAGAACGTCAACCAAACCAAGAACCATGCGCTGCGCCGACGCCACGTTTCACGCGCGCGATTATGATCTGGCGGCAACGCTGAACTCGGGCCAAGCCTTTAGATGGCGCGAAGTCGAAGGCGCCTGGGAAAACGTTATCGCGGATCGATGGGTTCGACTGACCCAGGAGAGAGACGTCATCAGAGCCCAGACAGGTCAATCGGCAAAAGGATGGAGGTGGCTGGACGATTACCTTCAGACCGATGTGAATCTCGCGGCAATCCTGAAATCGTTTCCAAAGGATGAGCCGATGCGAAATGCCATTTGCGCATGCCGTGGTTTGCGACTTCTACGCCAGGACCCATGGGAATGTCTTATCGCTTTTATCTGTTCGTCCAGCAAACAGATAGTACAGATACAGCAGATTCTGATCACTCTGTGCGAGCGCTACGGACAGCCCGTCCAAACACCTCCTGGCCACCCGCCAGCCTTCGCGTTTCCAACTCCAGAGCGGCTTGCCGCCCGCGCCGAGACCGAGCTGCGAAGCTGCCGCATGGGATTCCGCGCGCCATACGTCAGGACGGCGGCGATCGAGGTAGCTTCAGGCAACCTTCGCTTCGAGGACCTGGCTCATCTGCCAATCGAGGCGGCAAGAGAACGCCTGATGCGACTGCCCGGCGTCGGTCTGAAGATCGCCGACTGCGTGCTCCTATTCAGCGGAATGCATCCACGCGCATTTCCGATGGACGTATGGATCAAACGCGCCCTATGCCGACTCTATTTCCGCCGCGTGCGAGCCAGCGAAAGCAGACTGCGCAAGTTCTCGGCCACGTACTTTGGCCCATGGGCGGGTTATGCCCAGCAATACCTTTTCCACTACATGCGTCTTCATCACCGGTGAAAACAGAACTGGAAGTACTCTTCGCCCCAGCCGAGCTCGCTTCGCTCGCGGCCCGCGATCTGGATGACACTGCGTGCGTCGTTTTCGATATACTTCGCGCGACCACGACAATGATCACCGCGCTTGCCAACGGCGCGCTCGCCGTCATACCTACCGATGGGATAGCGGAAGCGGTCGACTTGCGTCGGCGGCATCCCAACACGCTTCTAGCTGGCGAACGTCGAGGCCTGCGCATTCGCGCCGATCTCAGCGGCGGTATCGACTTCGATCTTGGGAATTCGCCTCGAGAGTTCACCGCGGACCGCGTGGTCGGCCGTACGATCATAATGACGACCTCAAACGGAACCGGTGCTCTGAGGGCGGCCGCCCGCGCTCGTCGTGTCTTCGTGGCTGGCTTTCTAAACCTGAGCGCCATTGCGTTGGCCGCGCAAGAGCAACCATCGCGAAGGATTCTTATCTTGTGCAGCGGCACGCTCGAAGAGTCTTCCTTCGAAGACACTCTTGCCGCGGGAGCGCTGTGTGACCTGCTCTGGCCGCATTACCCGGAAACGAGCGTCGCGGACTCAGTGAACATCGCTCGCCAGTTGTATCTAGCCAACCGCGCGGACCTCATGTCGGCAATGAGCTGCTCCCGCAACGCCCGCCGTCTTCTGAGCCACCCTGACTTGCGCGATGACGTGCCGTTCTGTCTGCAGCGCGACACCGTCCCCTATGCAACGCTGCTCGACGCGGACGGCGCGGTGCGCCTGGTTCGCTCCTGGGTTTAGATCGCGGCAAGGCCGCGTGCGGAGTGGTTACTTGCTCATGGAGCGTTTCTGGAGAGAGCATCCTTGTTTCTGTGAACACGCATTGGCCCCGTGAACCTTGCGGTCTGGTCCACAACGAAGCCGCCTGAAGGCGGAACTCTGACAGGTCGCGAGCCGGACAACGCCGCGGACCATGCAGAGCGGCCGCCCGTCAGAGTCCCGCGTTTACGCGGTAAAGCAAGGTTCATGGGGAGCCTCCTTGTTCCTGTGAACACGCTTTGGGGCCATGAACCTTGCGGTAGGGCGACGCTCCCGCGGAGCCGGGCCGCGATATGCCGCACAGGCTGTGAGCGGCTCGGCTGGAGCCTCGCCCTACCGGGGAATGCATCTGGTTCATGGGGAGTTCATGGGGAGCGGCGATAGCCAACAGGTTGATGCGCATTGGGCCCATGAACCAGGAACGA
>JAXDCU010000336.1:0-11391 GCA_034677645.1 Verrucomicrobiia bacterium | reverse complement strand
TGATCACCGGATTGGCCGCCGGGAATGATTACGGCCAAGTCTATAATCCGATCACAGGCATCTATGTGTCACCGTGGCACGCGACTCTTGTGTATTGGGACTTGGTCTTTCCAGACGCCGCGGAATTGCCTGACGGCAAACTCCTCGTTTGCGGTGGGTTCACGAACTTGAGTTCCGTAGCCGTGCCCTATCTCGCCCGTTTGCACGCGACGGGGAGCGTTGACACCAGTTTCCCCGGCCTGAACCTTGAATACACGAAGAGTCCCTACTGGGTACCGCGGCTGAATTCCATCGAAGCGGACACTCAAGGCCGCATCTACGTCGCGGGCCTCTTTGATCGTGTCAATGCCGTGCCGGCGTCCGGCCTTGCTCGCTTGTTGCCGGACGGCACCGTCGACGAGACGTTTGTTTCTCCGATCACGATCTCGCCGTCGCCGTATCGTGCCGTGGACCTCAAGTTGGTCGGTAAGTGGCTCTACATTTTCGGCGATTGCCGGGAAGGCAGGACGAGTCGCATGGTATGCCGACTGCAGGTGGAACTCACGCTGGACTGGGAGTTTGTGGCCGGTGCCCAACTTGAACTCACTGTGCCCGGCAGCCCAACCCGGCCGACCACACTGCAAGCATCCGAGAATCTAGCCGACTGGACGGATGTCTTCACCAACGCTGCTGGCGCGGGGGCAACCGCCTTTGTTGATCCCGATGCTGCCGTGAAATCGCGCCGATACTACCGGCTCAAGCAGTGAGGTTCTGGTTCTGTTGCCGTTGGGGGGGGCAATGGCCGCGCTGCGACAAGTGCGGTCTAGGCGATTGGCTCTGCACAGCTGTGCCGGCACGCCCGGCCCGTGGATGCAGATTCGACTTGCGCCCGTGACGTCACACCCGACCAGCGGCACGATTCCGACCGGTTACCTCATCTGTAATGTCACCACCGGCCACATCAAACGCCACGCCGGCGGGGCATGCGTGGAACGTCCCGCCGGTGTAACTAAGAGGTTCCACACGCCCACGCCGCCGTGGCGATTTCCCGCATCAATTTGATAATCAAAAACCGCTGCCATCCGGAACACCGTCACCTGAATTCGGCGCTGGTCCAGGCGAGTTTCCACTATCACCTTGTGGGCAGGGCTGCGTAGGCATGCCACTTCCGTCGGGTATCCCATCGCCGGAATTGGGTGCCGGCCCTGTGCCAGTAGCTAAAGCAATCAATGCCGCAATCAATGCCGCAACTGTACTCATAATGTTTCCTTTCTGCGAATTTGGCTTTGGTTCTTGTTGTTGTTTCACCGGCCACATAGGTGGCTTGCCGCATCCAAGCAAAGCCCGTGCCACGCACACCGCCATCTGGTTTGGGTTCTGTCTGTGCACCTTTTCCGCGAACGAGAAAGCGCTCGGAAACAACTGTAAACAGCGCTGAATCCGTCTTGCTCTCACCACGGAGCTGCCGAATAGAACCTGCCTGCGCGATGAGCGGTCAGCCCCGGAAGGCAATAGCGATCGGTGGGGACTATCGCCCATGGTTGCTACGTGAGTTTGGGGACAATTCCCCAGCAGCGCATCGCGCTCTGGTCCGAGCTGCCGGCCAAACGTCATTCCAGGTCATCGGTCAATCCGATGTAAAACCTCCCCGCCAAGTTGCGGAGTACGTAAACCCAGTAAGTCGCCGTCGCCATTGATGCCGGCGGATAGCTGAGGGCAGCGGTCGTCCAGGGACAAGATGCGAAAAACCATCGAGGGGATGGTCGCTCCGCTCGCAAGGGCGGGGCGCGGATTGAAACTGCACGACCAATGCACCGAAGCCCGCGATCGCGCCACGGTTTCAAGTCCGGAGTCATCGGCGCGGCATGGGTGATCGGGAGCGTTGGCTGGTCGGCTGGCCCGGGCGGCCTGCGTGCCGCGGCCGCGGCGCAGGGGCGTCAATGCAACTTTGCCGATCCTCCTCTCGACGGAACCATTCGGTGACGGTTAGCCCGCGCTGTGTTTTTGGTCGTTGCCAAACTCGCGTGCATATGCATCAAAGTTTGGCAGATGAGTAGCGGTCATGTTTTGGACTGTGTTGCGGGGTTGCTGCATGGTTTGGTTGAGCGGTCAAATATGCTCGTACGAGCGCCGTCCGCCGCGGCCATCAGAGCCGCGCGCGTGAGCAAACGGTTCTGAGCGCGTAACCGACACCAGTCACGCTGTGCGGAGTTAGGCGTGCCTGCTTTGGCACGGCGCCCGTCCGGGGGCGGGGGTGGAAGCGCGGGCGGGGGGAGGCGGCCCAAATAGCGCCGCGGGGGCGTCGGGGTCTCCGCGGCCTCCGCGTGCTCTGCGCGATAGGATCGGGCCCGCGGAGGCGTTGAGCACGCAGAGTATCCGGTGGCGCCTGCGTGATGGCGAGCGATTGACCCAGACACGGCATCGGTATCCAGCAGGTGATATGAACTCGCCGAACCCACAGCGAATTGAGCTAACACATGGTGGCGGCCCGCCACCTCTGAGCCGGTGATTCCCTCGCGCCGCGCGAGGCGCGGATTTGGAAGTAATCTGTGTTCGACCTGCGCCCGTCACATCAGACCCGACAAGCGGCACGATTCCGACCGGTTACCTCATCTGTAATGTCACCACCGGCCATATCAAACGCCACGCCGGCGGCACGACTTTGTTCATTGAACTGGCCGGCATCTGAAGCAAACGAAGCGCTGGCTCTTCGCGATTGGGCTCGCTGGTCACAGACGATCATTTGCCCGGACTCTGTTGCCCAGGTGACAGTTGCGTGGAGGGCATTTCGCTGTATCCTGTGCCCGTGTCGCAAGCTCATGCAGTGGCCGGGTCCCTGCATGGGCGCGTCCAAGCCCACGCCAAACGAAACTCGACCATGAACCAGAAAACGCTGTTCCTCGTCGTTGGTGTCCTGACCGGAGTTGTCGCCTTGTACCTTCTCACTCGGACGGGCACAAAAAGCCCCGTAACGGGCCTAACCGCGCCCGCCACGGACTCCTCTCAGGCGCCGGCACCGAGCGACGCACCGCGACGGGTCGTCGTTGCCCGACCATCCCAACCGAAAACCACGCCACGCACGGCGACAAGCCAAATGCCGCCAGCTCCCCTCAGTGCCTGGGCTCGTCTCGCCCAGAAGTACGGCAGCGAAAGGACCGACCTTTCAAGCAAGATCACTTCCAATCTCACCAGCGTGATCAACCAAGGCATGGAACTCGCCAACGCCGCCGCCAGCAATTCGGGGGCTGACTCCGTCGCGCAAGCCGCAAGCAAAGAGATGGTGCGCGCCGCATCGGGTCAGTTGGGCCTCTCTGACCAGCAGCAGCAGCAAGCCGCCGTGGTCCTCCAGTCCGCCCTGGAGAAGCGAATGGCCGCGGTCACGGACCTGGCGCACGCCATGGTCAGCGAACCAGAACCAATTATGGAGTTGTTCCTCGCCGGGGACGCGCTGGCCCGGAACGAAATCACCCGCGAGGAATATGACCTCATTACCGAACAGACTCGCACGATGTTGCAGAACCTGTCCGGCTTCGTGGGCGGGCGCCTGGGCGCCGGCGGGCCGGCGCAGTTGTTGCAGGACCCGGAGACTAGCTCGCAACTCAATGCTATCCTCACGCCGGACCAGCAGGTCAAGCTGGCCGGAATGGCCGCGGACTTCGAACAACAGGTGCAGGACCGGCGAGCCGCGCGAGGCAGTTCGGGGACCTTGTTCCAGGGCGGGCAGGTTCCAGTGATGGAGTTGGAACGGCTCGACCAATCCATGGTGGCCCTGAAACAAATGACCGACGCCGCACAGCTCATGATGGGCGCCATGAAAGACCTGCGAGACGCCAATCCATCACAGAAGAAACCTTAACCGATCTGAACGACACACGCGGAGGCGTTGGGCGCTCCCGACCACCGGCCCCGTGCGCGGGCCCGACATTCATGGGGAGCTTTGATGGCAAAGGACTGGTTACGCATCGGGGCCATGAACGCGGTAGGGACGCGTTCTACCGCGTCCCAGTTTGTTGGGTGATACCAGGGACCGAGTGGAATCGGTCCCTACCGGTTCATGGGGAGCTTCCTTGTTCCTGTGAACACGCTTTGGCGCCATGAACCTTGCGGTCTGGTCCACAACGAAGTCGCCTGAAGGCGGAACTCTGACCGGTCGCGAGCCGGACAACGCCGCGGACCATGCAGAGCGGCCGCCCGTCAGAGTCCCGCGTTTACGCGGTAAAGCAAGGTTCATGGAAAGGGTTGATGACAAACAACTTGTCACGCATTGTGGCCTTGAACCCGGTAGGGACGCGTTCCACCGCGTCCCCATTCTGTTGGGAGATGTTAGGGACGGAGTGGAATCCGTCCCTACCTGCCGGTTCATGGGGAGAATTGGGTAACAGTTTTTCCGTTAATGGAGACCTCGACCAATCTTTGGCGACGGAGCCAGGCTTCGACGGCATGGCGCCCCGGATGGCGGACGAACGCGACCAGAGGCATGTGCTTCATGGTTTCTCGCGGGGTGCCAACCGCACGTTGCGGATCGGTCGGTGCATCAACCGAGGGTGGGCCGGGGCTTGGGCCTTCGTCGTCCGGCCCTGAGCGCATCGGATGGAGGGCAGGCCGCTCTCCTGGGGCGCTAAGTTGGGCCCGAGCCAGCGCGTAACGGTCGCGAATGAACTTCTCCATTGAGGCGAGGACGTCTTCCATCGCGGAATCGGAAGGCACCGTGACCCGACGCCGCGTGTACGGGTCCTCCCGCAACGCCGGCCGTATTTGCTCGTGAAGCCTCCGGAGTTTCGGGATCAGCACTTCCGGTCGAAACCACTTTTCCAGAATAGCGCCCGCCTGTTCACGGTAGCGATCGAGCAGCACTGGATTTGACACCAGCCGTTCCATCAACGGACGGCCTGGGACCGGAACTGGCCATGCGGCGTGCCAGCCTTCGAGGACTGGGATGTGACCAAAGGCGCGGTCCGCGAAGCCTACGTCCAGGTCCCACGGAATGTACGTCCAGCGGCGATCGACAGGATTGCGGTACAAATAGTAGTTGTGCGGCCCCCAGCCTGTGTATTGATCGAAAGCGCCGGCAAAGAGCATGACCGCCGTCGTTTTGATGAAGGCATCGATTTCGAAGACCTGTTCCAACGGTCTCGGCTCGCCTGCCGACGGGTCGATCGCGCGGATGAATTCCACCAAGGCTCGGAAACCCTCCGCGTCGTCGCCCGCGTGCAACTCGAAGGCTCTCCGATACAGTGCCAGGTCGCGGCCTTGATACCGCAGATCGGCCCCCGGTCCGCCTTCGTCCGCCTTGAAGAGAGGCCCATCGGAGAGAGCGAAATGAGTTTCCAGGAATGTTCGGTCGATCCGCTCGACGTTAACATACACACCCGCCGGCTTCCCGTTCACGTACACGCAAGCGTAGTTGCATCGTGAGGCCTTCACGCCTAGGTCGCGGAGAACATCGGTGATCAGCCGCTCACTGAAGAGGCCCCCGAACTGGATGCCATTGTCCAACGCAACATGTCGCAAGCCGAGAAACCGCTGGCCCTTCTTGTACTCCGCGAAGTCAATCAGGAACGAACGCTTGTGTGGCGAGTCCGGGTGAGACGAGCTGTTGCCTTTATATCTGATCCCCACCGGACAAAGCGCCATTTCATTCCAGCGAAACGTGCCTGGGACGTAAATGCGCTGGGGCAAAGCGCGCTGCAGTCGATCCAAATCCTCGGGCTGAATCTCAAGCTGGATCGTTTGAACGACATCGGGGTCGTAGAAGAGGCTTGTGGCCTGGTGAGGAGCCGCGATGGTCCCGAATGAGGCCCAGAACAACAATGCCAGCCATGCATTCCGGAACTTCACAACAAGAGGCTCGTCTTCGAACATCATGCTCCCTTGAGTGTTCCCTTGAGAATGTAGGCACCGGGTCCTCGTGGCAGGACGCACCGATCGCCGGCCTTGAGCGCCGCATTCGTCGTGGCCAGACCCGGCATCACATATTGGGGGTCGGCGAAGACGGTCACCTCGGCCCGCAGTCCATGTCTGACAACAGCGTCAAGCAGGTCGCGAAAGTTTTGCCAGTAATCGGGCCAGGCCTCGACATGGCACCCAGCGCGGTTGGTGAACGTCACCGGCGCGATCTCCAGACCATCCCAGTTGACCATGCTCAGGACCCGCACGTAGTTGAAGCCGCGGGACGCAATGAAGGCCAGATTACTGTTCAACCGCGGTCGGTCGTACTTGGCATGCCGCAAAGCCTGGAAATAAGACGCGCCCAAACCAAGGAACGGCCCGCTCTCGTCGCACAACGAACGACCGCTCAATCGGACAAGGTTCGTGCTGCTGGCCATCGCCGAGCTGAGTCCGCATACCACCGTCCCCGCGATTGCCCACGATAGCAGTCTTCCCGGCATATGCGTCCGTGCTCCGATTTTTTGTCGCGTCACTTTGAGACTCTGTCCAAAGGAGAATGACGATCAAGTCCCCTTCCTGTCCAGCACGTCCGGGGCTGTCGTCCCTGTCGCGGCAGCCGGGCGACGCACTTTGCCTCGCTTCTCCGTCCGAGTGCCCTGTCGCTGGCAAGAGTGTCATCCAGCGGGACAGACTCTCGATGAACCTGGCAGGGACCAATTCGGTAGAGACGGATTCCACTCCGTCCCGAACTTCAACGCACAAGATTCAGCTGAGCTCCGCGTTGAATGTTGAGCGTTGGACAGCCACCGGGGCCGCCAGGTGATGGAGTTGTTCGCCAAGGTGGCACATGAACGTGGAGCCGCGGTTTTGGTGGTAACACACGACCACCGATCGCTCGATGTGTTCGACAAAACCTACGAAATGGAAGATGGCCGCCTGAAATCGTGATCAAGCGAAAGCCCGCGAAGGGCCCGTCATGTTTGGATGGGGGGGAGCGCAAAACACGCCATCCCTGCTCCAACTGGTTCCGCCGGTTCACAGGCGCTCTTGGCGGAACTAATCTCCAACTCGGACTTGGAAGAAGCACTGCGCACTGTCAGCCAAAGACGGATGCTTAAGGTCTACCGTCAACAGCCCGCCCGTCTGAGACCATGCGGTTGCGTCGCAGCGCATCCAAGTAATGAGATCGCAGGAGAACCAGAGTTCGATTGTCCCCTCCAACTCCAAGGCATCCGCAAGCAGAAGACCGTTCTCGCTGACACGCGCGTTAACCAGTGACGGTTGTTCTGGCGTTCCGGGGGTGCCGTACAGCGTCCGACTTGGTCGCCAGTTGGCGGGCGTGCTCCAGACCGGCTCGGGCGCGGCGAGGTCGACCGCCGCAAGTGAAAAGCCCGTGTTGAACGTTTCAGGATACCAGAGTTTCGAGTACGTGAACGTGAGAATGTTCGTTTCGGCTGGGTCAACGAGCGAGAGCGTTTCGCCGCCGCGCGCGAGCCTGCCGCTGGTCCAGGCCGTGACGCTGATGCCGTTTGTGTGGTACCGGCTGGCAAACGCGGCAATGTTATTGGCGAACACCAGGCGCGCGCCGGGAGCGAGCACAAACGGCGCGAAAGCGTGGGTAATGCCGGCGTTGAATCTGACGCCGTCGAGGTCTATCGGTGTTGCGCCGACATTGCGCAGCTCAATCCAGGAAAAGTCGTCGGCGGTGTATGGGCTGTCCTCGTTGGGCGGCGGGGGCGCGTACATGAGCTCAGAGATGCGCAGTTGTGTGAAGTCTACCGGCGGGCGTTGTATGGTCAGGACATTTTCCGAAAGCGCACTCCACTCGGTTCCATTGAAGGCGCGCGCTTTGAGAGTGAGATCGTTGGTGACGGCGATCTCGGCAAAGACATTGGCCGCATCGGCGGGGACGGTGATGGCGAGGTCGAAGTACAAATCGGAACTCGTCGCGTTGCACTGATGGACTTCGACGGCGACGGTGTTAGTACCTGCCCGTAGAAGGTGGCCGGCATTGGCGGAGCGTGTGAAATAGGTGTTTTGGTCTGGCGAACCAGCGACACCGGCGGAGTATGCGCTGTAGGTTGTGGCGCCTGGGTTCATGTTTTCGCGCCACTCGAGGACTTCATTCCCGTTGAGGTATACCACGGCGCCGTCGTCGCGGAGAATGTCGGCGATGAGATTCTGGATGCCGGTGGCGGAATCGAGAGTGAACGTGTGGCGGAGGTATGTGGTGGTGACTTGCGGTCCAGACTCGCCAGTTACATAGCGGCGCGTGCGGGTCGTGACAGTGTTGACCGTAGCGCTGCCAGGGAAGCCGATGATCGCGGGCCCGTGCCGCCAGGCGGAATCGGGGTAATCCGGGGCGCGCCAAGTGAGTCCGCCGGCGACGGCAGGTTCGCTGCCGGCATCGAAGTACCGCCAGTCGGCGCCACGCGCGACAAGTGTGCGGGGTCCGGTGGGGCCGTTGGTGGCGATCACGGCGATTGCCGAAGGGTTGACACTGCCGTCGAGCATGCGCGGATCGGAGCCATCGGTGGTAAAGTAGAAAGTGCCGGCGCCAGATAGGCGGAGGATGTGGCCTGAATCGACTTGGACGTTCATTACCGAGTACTGGGGCGCGTCCATCGAGGGGAACCAGCCCCGAGCTCTGAAATGGCCGACGATGAAATCCCGGCGCTGAGACAAGTACGTGTTGAGAACCCAGTTGCAGGCCGGAAGCCAGGTGGCATCGCGCGTTTTGCCGCGGCCCCAGCGGGCTGACTCACCGATTATGGCCAAATCAATCTCGTCCATTCGACCGCGGAAGCGTTGTTGGGCGTTTGCGGGAGTGAGAGCGCCCTCTCCATACAGGTGCTTCTGCACGAGGTCGGCGAAGCGTCGGCGGTATTCGGGGTGTTGGCAAAGCTGCTGGTGCAGAATCGCGGGATTGAAATTGTTGCGGCCCGTCATATTGGAGCCGGCGAGAGTGGTATCGCAATTGACGCCGTAGCTCCCATGCGCGCCCAGGGAGTGTTCGGCGTCGTGGCGCAGCCATTTGAAGCCGTCGGGTGCGGCGCGGTTAAACAGGCCGTACATGTTGTTCGGCATACCGCCCCAGATGGAGACGGGTGAGTCAGGGTCGCCAGTGTAGAAAGCGATGAGCATGTAAATGATCAGGTTGTCCTCGTCGAGATATACCGGGTACGCGGGGTTGGGTGTGCCGTCCGGGTTACGGCCTTTGAGACGGTAATAGTTGTCGGCATGCGCGCCCGTCAGGCCCTGATTGATGGCCAGCTCGTGCAGCGCGTAAAAGGCATCGAACGTCCCGTCGCTAGCCGTGGTGGTGTATCCCGGCTGCGTGGTTTTAATGCAGTCCCAGTCGGCGCTGTCTCCGCCCAGGTAAGTCTCGGCGAAATCGGCGTCGCCTCGTTCCTGGGTCTGGTAGAGGCCCCAGTACTGGCCATTGATGTAGAGGTGATAATACCGGCTGCGAGTGTAAGGCATGCCCATGTCGCGTTGGGAGTCCCGTGAGAACGTCTCGCGGACGAATGTCTCCGATGTACCATTTTCGTAAGCCCAGGAATAATTCTGCGAAGTGCGGAGGTCCACCTTGTCGAACTCCGACGCTCCTTCGTCGCCAAAGAGCGGGAAACGCAATTTGCCCTCGCCGTAAGCGGACCGGAAGAAAAGGCGAAGGGCGTGTTTGGGGTTGTCTGAGCTGCGGCTGTATGCGCCTCGGATTCGCAGGCCGGCGTCGATCTGGAACTCGAATTCACTTCCCTTGACCGGGTCGATCAACTCGACTGACACTGGCCGCTCCCATGCGATGCCGTCGTTGCCTGGGTTGACGTAGATGCCGCGCTGAGCGCTAAAGAGATTGGGGAGATCGGTCACGAGCGAGATTGAGGGGATGGCGTTGGTCATGCCGTTTCGCAAGCGGGTGGGGTCGCTGGTCACGGTTGACTGTCGCATGCCATACTCCATTACGTGGTTGTTCACTTGGCGGTTGGCGGGCCAGCCCGGCGGCGGCGGCGACCCCTGCTGAAGGATGTCTTCGAGAAAGAGCCATGTCACGGTCGTGACGTTCTGCCGCACTGTCGCGGGGTCCACCACGGCCGCTCGCAATGTGGTTGTTCGCGATATGTTGATTGGGCCCGTGCAGAGCAGCGAGTTTGCGCCAGGTATGGCGCCATCGAGAGTGTACCGAATCTCGGCGTTGGTGTTGGAGCAAGAAAGAGAGACATCAAACGGGCTGGTCTTGTACCCGCGCGGTTCGCTGGTGAAGACGATTGGAGTTGGCGCGGTGTATGCCAAGGTGTTTTCACCGCCGGGGGTGGGTTGCTTAAAATAAGCCGCGACATTCTCAACACTCCGCCAAGCAAGCCGCGGCGCGATCAGGAACTCCGGATCGGCGACCGAGTTATTCAGTGCGGTGATCGCGAGCGTGTTCACGCCGCTTCTGAACAGAGGAGCAGGAACGGAATACGATATCCACCGCAGAGCTTCTTCCACGGAGCGCACGCCGGTCGCGGTGCTGTTCCATGCCAGCGGCGACGGCACGTTCAGCGCGGCGATTGGCGTTCCGTTGAGGCTGGCGCTGAAACCATCCGCGCAGCGCACCGAGAGAGTCAGCTTGTCTTCGGGGGCGGGCGCTTCCTCGAGTGTGAATATCCACTCCGCGTCGAGGCGGGCGTTAATGTTTTTCATGACCGGTGCCACGTCGGTCTCCACTAGCGCGCCGATTGCGCCGGCGTGCAGTATGCCGCCGGCTGGGTCTCCGGTCAGTCGGAAGACATCGGGAGAAAACGCCTCTTGAAAACCCTGTGCTACGGAGAACTCGACACTCGCCCCGCCGTAATTCTCGTAATAGATCAGGTTCAAGTCATACACGCCGGCGACTGGGAAACTGAACGTGGCCAGTGTCGTGGCGAAGCTGCGGCCGGTCGTGTATTCCGAAACAAACTCCACGCCATGACCCGTGATTCGCAGGCGGAAACCGTCGTCACTGCCCACGGCGAACGTCCACAGCCCGGGCGAAGGCACGTAGATGGCGCCTTCGGCCACAAGCGTGAAAGTCTCCTTGTCCTCGCCGGCGTAGGTGTGTCCAGGAAAGAGCAGGTTGTTGGAGAAACTGCCGGAGTCGGAATTGGCGTGGAAGTCGATAGTGTCGTACAGCCCAACAATCGGATACGTGGTGTCCGTTCTCCAGTAGCGGCTGTCGGCGACCATGGCCTCGGCCGCATCCACGGTGTCAATCGAGCTGTTCAGCTCGTAGTAACGCACGGTGAATGTGCCGTTAGTGCCGCCGAAGCCCAGCGGCCCAGCCGCGTCAGTCCACGGCGCGGTGCCATCGGCGTCAGGAATGCAGTATCGGCAAGGGGCGGTCGAGCTCACAACTTCCAGCTCCTGGAGACTTCCGCGGCCATATGAGATGTCTCTTAGCTGCGGCGGAAAGCGCGGGGCGAACTCGTCTTCGACTGTCACGCCATCGGGGCGGACGAGGGCCAAGTACTCGCCTTCCTTTGACAGACTGAAACTGGCGTG
>JAXDCU010000335.1:0-3765 GCA_034677645.1 Verrucomicrobiia bacterium | reverse complement strand
AAGGTCACCATCGAAACCGCGCCCATCGCCCAACACGTTTTCTATGCGATCACGGATAAGCCACCCTCTGGCTGGAGCGTGGGCCAGATCAGCGACGGCGGTTTCTACGACACCGCGAGCGGGACGGTTTGTTTCGGTCCGTTCTATGATGGCCAAGGGCGCCTCTTGACCTACGAAGTGACTCCGCCCTCGAGTGAAGGCGGAGTCGCTCAGTTCGTCGGCACATTCGCCATAGACACCATCCCGGGCCTCGTTGCCGGCGACTTGTCCGTGCAGGCGCTGATGCTCCATCCGGCCGATCGGTATCCCGTGGACGCTTGGATGACCTTGCGCGAGATCACGGCCTATTGCGCCGCATACAAACGCGGCACTAACCCCCCAGCAGGACCCGCGCCGGTGCCGCTCAAATACTTAACCCAGGCCGTTGTGCTCTGGCAATCGAGCGAAACCTACGGTTGCGACACCAATACTGGAACAGTGCCGTTCTGCTGGATTCCGATCCCGCCGGGCGAGACACCCGCGTATCCACCGCCAGCACTTGTCTCTTCCGACACGGAAAGCCAGCTTGGTGACGCCATGGCCGCCATGCTCACCGCAGCCGCCCCAGGCACCACAGTGACCGTGTCGCTGAGAATCAGCCCCGACACGAACGTGGCTGTCTACGCGGTCGAGGACATGCCGCCAGCCGGTTGGGATGTGAGTGAGATCGACGGTGGCGGTTTTTACGACGCGGGGCTCGGCAAGATCAAGTGGGGGCCATTTACGGACGCATCGGAGCGCGAGCTGTTGTATCGAGTCACGGTCCCCTCGGACTTCGACGGTCCCGCCTTGTTCGCCGGCCAAGCGGCGTTTGACGGGTCTATGGCCGGGGTTGCGGGGGAGCGCACGCTGTTTGTCGCATCGGGAGTTTCTCCCACCATGTTCGTGGCGCGTGTGCTGCCGCGCGTCTATTCTCCCGGCGCGACGATGCTTGTCACGCTCAGTGCCGCGGCACTTACTGACATCGGATACTACGCCATCGAGGACAAACCACCGGCTAACTGGGCAATTTCGCGCCCAAGCAACGGCGGATTCTTTGACACCGCCGCGGGCAAGGTCCGGTTCGGTCCGTTTTTCGATGGACAAGCGCGGACGCTGACGTACGAAGCGACACCGCCCGCAAGCGAATCCGGGCCACGCAAGTTCAGAGGGGAATCCGTGGTGGATGATGTGCCAGGCATGGTCGGCGGAGACCAGACAATCGACGCCGCCCCGCTGCACCCCGCCGATAATCGCCCCTCGGACCACTGGCTGGCGTTAGGCGAGCTCACCTCATACGCCGCCGCGTGGAAACGTGGCACATCTTGGCCCATCGCCCCCAAATCGATCCCCGCCAGCTATATGGTTCGTGCGATCGATCTCTGGCTCGATGGCGAATGGTACGAATACGACGCAGCCGTCACGAATCCGCCTGCCTGGTGGGTGATCGCGAGCGAGCCGCCACCGCCCGATACGGTGCAGCCATTTGTTCCATCGGGCTTGGAAGCCACGAACGGCGTTGCCACCGTTACGCTTCCGGTCTACTTCGTGCCAGGCGAGCCTGTCACAGTGCTCTGCGATGTTGCCCCAGCAACCAACGTTCTTGTCCACGCCGTCGAGGACCAGCCCCCCGCCGGCTGGCAAGTCTCTGATATCAGCGATGGTGGCGTGTTCAACCATGCCCGCGGCAAGGTGAAATGGGGACCGTTCTTCGACAACTTGCCCCGTTCGCTCAGTTATCGATTGAGCGTCCCTCTGGCGACTGATGACGTCGCGAAGTTCAGAGGCGCTGCCGCATTCGATAACTTGACAGCGGACCTCCAAGGACGCCGCCAAATGTTCCGGACCGGCTCGACCGTGGCTCCGCGGTTCACCGAAGTTCTGGTACTTGACGACTCCACGTCTGTCACTCTGCAGGGGTTCACGGGAGAAACTTACTCGATCGAGGCATCGTCGGACTTGCGGTGGTGGGATTCCGTTGCGAGGCTTGCGGTGACGAACACGACTGGCGTTGCGACGTTCGTTGAGAAAGCAACGACCAACTGCCCAGTCCGGTTCTACCGCGCTGTTTGGTAGAACAGATGCTCGAGACATAAGAATCCCGGAATGCACGAGTTATTGCAGGAGCCTGCCACCGGTCAACACTTGGTGCGGTTCGTGGGCGACACTGTTCGCTTCAGACTGCGGAACGCCAACGGCGAGTCCTGGCCAGCCGGTTGGCGCGCTTTCCTCCGAACCAACCTCGGCCGAGCGGCTGCGCTCCGCCGGGAAACGATCGAGGCAGTCGAAACGGGGCGCCCAACCATCGTAAAGTCATGGCATGACGTTCAAATGTGCCAAAGCGGTCGTACCTGGACAGTCGAGTTGCCGTTGACCGAGGTCGGGTGTTTCCGCGCGAAAGCCTACGCGGTCGACACACGCGGCTGGCAGCGCTGGCCGCCCGGACCGGACGTGGGCGTGAATGTGCAGCCGAACGCTTGCCGGAGTGGCAACACAATCTATTGCGCTTTCCCACGCATGTTCGGCGTGAACAAACACGCAACAACAGCTCTCGATCACAGGCAAGAAAAGCGCCTCCGGGAAATCGAGGCTGAGGGATACAGCGTGATTCCGCACTCTGGCAAGTTACGGGACCTTGTGCTCGAGCTGCCGCATGTTTTTGACACTCTCGGCTGTCGCGTTCTTCATCTGCTGCCGGTCAATCCAGTGCCCACAACTTACGCAAGGTTCGGCCGCTACGGCAGCCCCTATGCCGCGGGCGACTTGCTGGCCATTGACCCCGCGATCGTCGAGTTCGACAAGCGATCGACCGGTGTCGACCAGTTTGTGGAACTGAGCCGCGCTGTTCATGCGCGTCGCGGATGGCTCTTCCTTGACGTGGCAATTAATCACACCGGCTGGGAATCGAATCTGCATTGGCGGCATCCGGAGTGGTTCCTGCGCCACCCCGACGGTACATTCGCCAGCCCTGGCGCTTGGGGCAACACCTGGGCGGACCTGGTCGAACTTGAACACGACAATCCACACCTCCGGCGTTATCTGGCCGATGTCTTCCTCGAATGGTGCAGGCGTGGCGTGGATGGTTTTCGCTGCGACGCCGGTTATCTTGTTCCCCTGGATGTTTGGCAGTACCTCACCGCCAGGGTGCGGCAGGAATTCCCCGACACGGTGTTCTTACTGGAAGGCCTCGGTGGCGCTTGGGACACCACAGCCGCCCTTCTCGCTGAAGGCGGTCTGCAATGGGCGTACTCGGAGCTGTTTCAGAATTACGACGGCAAACAGGTGGCCACGTATCTCGACCACGCGCTCGCCCAAAGCGAGCGTGTCGGCCTTCTTGTTCATTACAGCGAAACGCACGACAACAACCGGTTGGCCGCGCGCGGTCGATCCTGGTCGTTGTTGCGAAACCGACTATTCGCATTATCAAGCGTGAGTGGGTGTTTCGGTTTTAATTGTGGTGTCGAATGGCTCGCCACTGAGAAGATCGACGTCCATGGAAACAGCGCCATGGCATGGGGCAGCTCGGACAACATCGTTCCTGAACTGTCGCGACTGAACCGTTTGTTGGCCGAGCACCCGTGCTTCTTCGACGGCGCACGCCTTGAACGCCTCAGTCCACCCGATTCCCCAGTCTACGCTCTCAAGCGCACCTCGGTCGAGGGACTGGACTCGGTGCTGGTGTTGGTGAACACCGATCTCGCCCGCACGCAATCGATCATCTTGCCCATCGCGTCGATCGACTGCGAG
>JAXDCU010000334.1:0-11240 GCA_034677645.1 Verrucomicrobiia bacterium | reverse complement strand
AGCCGCCACGGATGTGGCACCCGCGGTATCTTCATCCCGCGTCCGAGCCTTGTGATCAGACCCGCTCTGGCAATTCGTATCCTTTCCGACGTTGTCGATCCAGGTACTTGTTTGCCTCCGGAGAATCGACGAATACCTCCCGCGCGGGGTCCCAGCGCAGCCGCAAGCCTGTCCAACGCGCGATGTTGCCGAGGTGGCAAACCGTGGTTGAGCGGTGGCCGATCTCGACATCGGCCGCGGGACGCTTGCGAGTCCTCATGCAGTTGAACCAGTCGCGCAGGTGGCTCTCGACAAACCCAGCCGGACGTTCCAGGAGCGCGTTCTCGGCTATCTCGGGCGGGTCGGACTTGCACACGCCACGATCGATCGTGATCTTCCCCTTCTCGCCCGTGAATGACGCGCCGCCCGCCGGGCCGTTGCCCAGTTCGACCAAGATGTCGCCGGCATAGCGAAAGAACACCTTCGGCTGGCCGCAGACTTTGTCGCCGCGCGTTCGTGATTCAGGAGCGCTGTAGGCAGGTGGGTCGAACTTGGGGCCATCTGTCCACACCTCAATCGGGCCGCTTTCATCCATGCCCAGCGCCCACTGCATCTGGTCAAGGCCGTGAGCCCCCCAGCCGGTCATTTCGCCGCCAGAGAATGGCCGGAACGAAATCCAGCCCGGATTGGCTCGCGGGAGGTAAAGGTCCTGGTGGTAGGGCACGGGGTCAACAGGGCCGCACCATCGGTCCCAGTCGATGTTGCTTGGAACGGTCTGTGCCGGCAATGCGCATTCCCAAGGACTGGGGTAGTTGTGCGCCAATACGCTCTTGATCTTGCCGATCGCGCCGTTTCGGACAAGCGCGCAGCCGCAGTGATTTGGCCAGGACGTCCGCTGCTGGCTACCCGTCTGGAGAACACGCGCGTACTTGCGCGCGGCCTCCACGATTAGTCGACCTTCCCGGATAGTGAGCGTGAGAGGTTTCTCGGCATAGATGTCTTTACCGGCCTGGCAGGCATGAATGCAGACCAGCGCACGCCAGTGATCAGGTGTGGCCGTGATAATCGCATCGACATCTCGATTCTCGAGCAGTTTCCGGTAATCCTGATAAGCCGTCCCTTTGTGCTTGGAGGCGACTGTCTGGGCACGGTCCAGATTCAGGTCAGCCACGGCCACTACCCGTGCCTGTTTGATGCCAGGCAACATTGAGAGCAGTCCGCCCGCCTGCCTGCCCATGCCCACGAATCCGATGCCGACCTGGTCGTTTGGGCCGGGTTGGCCGGCGGCGCCGAGGACGCGTCGAGAGATTACCTGGGGCAATCCAAGCGCGGCGACCAGCCCGACGGAGCCGTTCTTGAGAAACCCGCGTCGCGATTGCCGTGTGGTGCTTGTTCGAAAAGCAGTGGAATCGAGTTTCATGATTAATCCTAAACTAAGCCATACCGACTAGTTCGCCAAACAAAAACCCGCGGCCGCTTCCGGACCCGCGAACGCGCGCTCGCGGCGCGCATGCCGCCACCTTGCGATGTCTATTGGACCAAGGTCTTGATGAACCGGTCAGCCTCCTCGATGCTGGCGTTCATGCGGGTGATGAGGTCTTGAATCTGGCTCTGGATGCCGGCGGCCTCGCTCTTGAGCGAGCCGATCGCGGCCGCGTTCAGGTTGTGCTTCAGGAAGAGGACCTGGTCATGAAGCTGGGTTAGCACCGGCTTCATGGAGTTCTCCGAGTCGCGGACGAAGCGCGAGAGCTGAGCGTAACGTTCCTTGGTTTGCCGCAACTGGAGTTGGCTCTTGTCCGCGAGCGTCTGGTTGCTGTATTGACCCAGCTCCTTTTCCCACTCGGCAAACATCGCACTGGCAATTCCCTCCATGTTCTGGATGCGCTTGCGGACATCCTCGGCCTGAGTCTCGCATCCGTCGTAGGAGCTTTTGAGTTTGTTGTATACCCGTTCGAGGTCCCCGCCCTCAAAAGCGTACAGCTCCTTGAGGCGGGTCATGGCGTCCTTGAATTCCTCCTGAGCCTGTTGCTGGTCCTTCCGCAAGGAAGTGACGGCTTTCTTGAGCAACTCGCGCTTCTCGTAGCCGAACACATTCTCCATGGTCGTGTTGTAAACGGTCTGGCAACCGGTGCCCAGACCACCCACAAAACCGACCAGAACAAGAAAAGCGAGGGGAATGTTCTTCATATCAGCGGCAAGAATACGACCATCGTCATTGTTTTGGAGGCGTTTTGGTCCCACCGCGGCTCAACCGCAACCGAACGCTCCGGTTCGTTTACAGCTCGCCGCATTACCCCGCACCGTTGCCGATCAGTCAACTCAATAATGCCAACTCGTTGGACTGAACAGAGTCATCCGACGTACTCTCGGCGCGGTCCGATTCTGGTTTGCCATGCGATCGATTACCGATTAGAAGAGGAGCTGCAATGGACCGACCGAGACTGCTGCTTCTGATCCCGGCGCATAACGAGGAGAAGCGCCTCGAACCAACATTGCGATGTTTCGCCGAATACGCCTGCGAGCGTTACCCAGCCAAGTTCGAGCTGCTCGTCATAGTCAACGCAAGCACCGACCAAACAGCGAACCTGGTTAGGAAAGTCACGCTCGACCATTCGTTTGTCCGACACATCGACATACCGGAGCGGATCGGCAAGGGCGGCGCATTGATTGAGGGCCTGGAACGCAGCACTGACTTCGATCTTGTCGGCTACGTGGATGCCGACGGTGCGACCGGACCCGATAGCTTTTTCAAGCTTGTGGACTTGTGTGACCGGGTAGATTGCGTGGTTGGCTCGCGGCGAGTGGAAGGTTCGATCATTCACCAGTACCAGCCAAGTCATCGCCAGTTTGCAAGCAAGGTCTTCCATTTTCTTGTCCAGTCGTTGTTCCGCCTGAACATCCACGACACGCAGTGCGGGGCGAAAGTTCTGAAGCGGGCAGCGGTGTTGAAGGTGCTACCGTATCTGCACATCGCGGACATGGCGTTCGATGTGAACCTGCTCTACGCGCTCAAGCGGGCTGGTTGCTCAATGGTCGAAGCTCCAGTCGAATGGACCGATCATATCGGGTCCAAGGTGCGCTATTTCCGCACTTCGCTGGTAATGTTCCTTTCAATTGTTCGTCTGCGTCTTGTTTATTCGCCGTTCTACAGGTGGCTGAGCCCTCTCAGGCCGATCGAAGGATGGATTTACACAGCTCTGCGCAATCCACCCCCCCGTCAACTGCCTGACCAGAGCGGCTCGATGCGTTCGTGAACCCGACTGTAGCCGCGCTCTATCCCTTCATTTCGCGGCGGAGGAGATCGAGAGCCTGTTGACTCGTCACGTGCTTGAACGTCTGACGATCAAACTTGTTCATCCGCTGAACCACCGTTGTCGCCCCTGCTGTCGCCAGGGCGATAAAGACGGTCCCCACTGGCTTGGCTTCCGTGCCGCCGCCCGGCCCCGCAATGCCAGTCGTGGCCAGCGCATAATCGGCGCAAAAACACGCGCGCGCGCCCTCGGCCATCTCGCGCGCGGTCGGCTTGCTGACCGCGCCGTGTTGGGCCAATGTCTGGGCCTTAACGCACAGAGTGGATTGCTTTAGTTGATTGCTGTACGCGACAACACCGCCGAGGAAGACGGTCGACGATCCCGGAACGTCCGTTATCCGACTGGCAATGCCCCCCCCCGTGCACGACTCGGCCGTGACTAGCGTCTTTTTCCGAATCATCAGCTCGCGAATCACAACCGCCTCAAGCGAGTCTTCTTCCTCGCCATACAGTTGTTCCCCCAGCAGACGGCGGACGATTGTCTCCGCTGCCGTTATCAACTCCGCCGCTAGTGCCCCGCGCGCCGCGAGCCGGACGTCGACTTCACCCGGTCGCGCGCAATACCCGACGTTGAGACCCAAGCCGACCAGCGAAGTCAGCGGCGAGAGCAGCAGTTCCTGCACGAGGGACTCGCCAATGCCGGTCGTCCGGAGTGTTCTGCAGACGAACGGTTCCTGAGGCGGGAATTGGCGTTTGATCCACGGCAGCACACTTGCGTCGAACATCGGTTGCAGTTCGCGGGGCGGACCCGGAAGCAGCACCATCCATGCATTTGCTGTCGATGTTCGGTTGGCCGAAGGTTTCAGTCCGACTATGAATCCAGGCGCGGTCCCGTTGGCGTTAGGCAGAACGATGGCGCCCTCCGGCACCAAGGCCTGGATGCGCGTGCCAGGCGGCGTCATGCGGTTCCGGTCCGCGAACCACCGCTCGATCTGTTCAAGGACGCGGGCATCTTCGACCAGCCGCCGTCCCGCCAGTCCCGCAACCACCTCGCGAGTCAGATCATCAGAGGTTGGGCCGAGTCCGCCTGTACATATGACAAGCGCGGCGCGTTCAAGAGCCGCACGCAGCGCCGAGAGGATTTCGCGCGCGGCGTCGGCCACCGCGACTTGGCGACGGACGACATATCCGCTATCGGCCAACCGCCTGCAAAGCCAGAACTGATGTGTATTCAGTGTGCGCCCCAGCATCAACTCGGTGCCTGTATTGACAATCTCGATGTTCAGTCGACGCAAGTCTGGCTCTGTGGAAAGGCACTGGCAAGAGCGGGAATGCAATCTCACGGCGCACCTGGGCATCCGCGCGCTGGACTATGTCATCGCTGGAGCGTCGCATTACCGCGCTTGATCGAAGCGTCGCGCCAACTCCTGGTGTCATTTTGGCTTTTCAGGCCAATGGGGCGGTTAGTCGGACAACGCAACCGCCCTGGGGGGCGTCGGTGATTGAGAATGAACCATCGACGGTTTCGATGCGTTGTCGCATGTTGGCGAGCCCATGGCGGCTTTGGGCCGCGATCGGATCGAGTCCGGCCAAGCCGCGGCCGTTGTCGCTGATTTCGATTGCGAACCAGCCCGGTTCGATCTGCAAGTGAAATCGGGCTTCGGTGGCGTGGGCGTGTCGGACGACGTTGGTGACGGCCTCTTTGGCCGCCAGGAAGACGTTATGTCGGACCTCCGGCGGGATTGGCGTGGGCGGGATATTCGCGGGAAGGTCGATACGGCAGCGCAGTCCAGCGAGAGCGAGGTATTCCTGGACGTGCTTGCACAGGTAGGTGGCAAGGCTGTCGAGAGTGTCGTTGTCCGGGTTGACGGCCCAGACGATTTCGTCCAGGACACGTGTGGTTTCGCGGGCGGTCTGGGATATCTGCTGGGCGTGGGCGCCGACCTCATCGGGCTGGTTCCTGTCGCATTCAACCAGTTCACCCAGGAGCGCGACTTGTGTAAGGCTAGCGCCGAGTTGATCGTGGAGGTCGCGGGCGATTCGGGAACGTTCCTTCTCGAGTGTCTCTTTCTGTTTCAATCTTGCGAGTTGTCGTTGGAGGCGCTGAGTCGACAGGTAGTAAACCGCTCGGATAATGCCGGCCAGCAGCAGGGCCGTTGCCGACCCAAGAAACCACCAAGTCCGCCAAAACGGCGGTTGCACAATCACGTCAAGGGTGGCGCCCGCCTCATTCCAAAGCCCGTCTTCGTTACAGGCTGTCACCTGAAATCGGTAGCGGCCTGGAGGCAGGCGTGTGTAAGCGACCGAGCGTGTTCTGGCTGGCTCAGTCCATTCCTTCTCGTGGCTTTCGAGGCGATAGCGGAACAGAGAGCGGTCTGGCGCGCCGAGATTGAGACTGGCGAATTGGATTTCGAGTCGCTCGCTGCGTGCCGGCATGACCACCGGCGACGGGAATCGTGGACGCACTCCAGGGATGATCGGCGGTTGGCCGTCGATGAGCACCGATTGGATGACCACGGGGGGCGGGCGGGGATTAGGCGTGAGTTGGACCGGCATTGCGGAGGCAATGCCTTTGCCGGTGGCGAACCAGACACGACCGTCGCTGCCACGACAGCCTCCCGGCTGGGACCCGATCGTGCATTGGCGAGTGGGAAGGCCGTCTGTCTTGGAGTAGGTGCGGCAATGAATGGTCTGACGCAGGTCGCGCGCCAAGTCATTCAACTGCCTTTTTGGTACTCGCATGATTCCGGCATTGGAGCCGATCCAGAGATCGTTGTCGTCGTCTTCGAGGATTGTGCCGATGCTGTTTCCCGCTAGCCCCTGTCGCGTCGTGTAACGTGTCCACTGACCCGTCTCAAACCGACCCAAGCCGCCTCCGAAAGTGCCAATCCACACGACGTTGTCAGTGTCAACGTAGAGCGAAGACACGTCGTCGCTTGGCAAGCCGTCGGCACGCCGAAAGACGGTGATCCGACCGTCGCGGAGGCGGTTCAGGCCACCACCCACGGTGCCAATCCACAGGTTCCCTTCGCCGTCGTCGGCAATGGCGCGGACCTCATCGGCAGACAGGCCTTCGGCCGTTGTGAACATTCTCCACTGCTGGCCATTGAACGCGGCGAGACCACCGCGCGTTCCGACCCAGAGTCCGTTCTGGCGATCCTGGAAGATGGCGAAGATTGCGCTTGGCAGCGCTTGGGACCCGGGCGCTGGCGCGAAACGCCGGCCCTCCAAAATGAACAGACCACCTTCCCATGTGCCAGCCCAGACGCGCTGGTCGCGATCGACAAAGACCGACCAGACGTGCGGATTAGTGAGGCCTTGATTGTAGCCGAATTGCTGGAGAACGCCGTTTTGCCAGCAGGCAACACCGCCTCCGTTTGAGGCGATCCAGACACCGCCGCGGGCATCCTCACTCACGGAGGTAATCGCGGGAACGCGGAGCCTGGCGTCTGGCGTGTCGAACAGCCTCCGTCGGACGCGGTTCAATCCTCCTCCGTCGGTGCCGACCCAGAGGTTGCCTTCCTCATCCATGCAGAGCGATAGGACGATGTTGTGGGACAGACCGTTGAGAGTCGAAATCCTGGTGAATCCGCCGTCCGGATCGAGCCAGAAGACACCTGTGCCGAGTGTGCCGACGACCAATCGCCCCTGCGAATCCTCGCAAGCAGCGGCGACCGGCGCACGGTTCCATGGGTATGAACCAAAGTCGCGGACGAGCTGTTGGTCTCGCCAGAGCTGCACGCGGTCATCGGCCAGTCGCCAGTGGCCGCCGTTGCGGCTGGCGAGAATAAAGTCGAGCCGCGACACGGCGGATTCGCGGTCAATTCGCGGCTCAAAGCCGCCGGGAGCGCTTAGCGGACTGATTGCAGCCAACCGGTCATCGGTTCCGACCCACACGAGTCCTGACGTTTCGGCGATTATCATGCGGGAGATGCTTGGCTTGTTCAGGTTAAACACAAACGGCGTAAGACGGTCCTGTTCGGCGCGCCATAATTGTCCGTCGGCGAGGTGGAGCCACACCGCGCCGCCAGTGTCGACGCACCCAGCCGCCAAGCTTTTCTCGGATGCTCCCTGTCCGATCCCCAGACTCACGACATCCCCGTTGGGATTCACTCGCACTATGCCCGCCGTCCTGGTGCCGACCCAAAGGTTCCGCTGCATGTCCTCGAAGAGGCAGACGATCTGGCTGCTATCGAGGCCGGCTGTGTTGTTCTCGTCGAACACATCGAATCGTGTCCCATCGAACCGCACGAGACCGTTTAGCGTGCCGAACCACAAGTAGCCGTCGTGTGCTTGGGTCACGGCGGTGACTGAATCGTCCGGCAAGCCGCGGTCAGTGTCCCATGACTCGATGTGGAATGAGATTGTCGAACGAATCGGAGTGGCCGACGCATGAACGGGACCCAGCGCCAGACAAGCAAGTGACTGAGCAAGCAGTGATATGACCCACACGCGCGGCGTCATGCCCGATTGTTTTGGCGGACGCGGCTCCTTGTAAAGCTGTTTGAAGCGGCAATTTTCGCTTTCAACTGACCCGCTGAAGGAGTGACAAGAACGTCGCGGGGTGGCAGATTGCTTAGTTGCAAATGACATGCCTCACTTCATACCCGTCCGGGAGTCTACGCGCTGAACTGGATCACGAACCGGTGCCGCTGGGCTTTGGCACCAGCGGGCGTCGCGGTCAAGTTGTCCACCTGACCCAGATCGAAGTTTACTTGAACGCCTTAGCCGAACTCGATTACCTAAAGTCACTCCCAATTCACAGCGGCGGTGTTCGCGCCGGGGACGAATTCTACTATGCCTACGATCTCCGGCCCAGTTCGACGCGGTTCGTTCAGGAGGAACAGGGCCGCGGTGAAATCGCTCAGACCATCGGTCGGGCCATAGGCGATGCCGGATTGCGGCCGGTGAATCTGGGGCCGATCCCAACACCCGCGCTCGCCTCGTATGCATTGGCGCGGAACCGCGGGTGCATGATGGTCACTGGTAGTCATATCCCGTTCGACCGAAACGGTTACAAGACTTACTCTTCGAAAGGCGAGCTCCTCAAGGAAGACGAGGCGCCGATCACGGCTCGCGTGGCACAGGTCCGGCACGGGCTGTACCGTCAACCGCTTGATGAATCCGATTTCGATAGCGGCGGGATGCTACGATCAGGTCATGTCGAGCTGCCACCCGAGGACAAGTCAGCCCGCGCGGCGTACGTGCGCCGTTACGTGGATTTCATGGGCTCCGGCGCCCTGACTCGCATGCGCGTACTGTTTTACGAGCACTCGGCGGTCGGTCGCGATCTGCTCGTCGAGATTCTTGAATTGGCGGGCGCCGAAGTCGTGCGTGCCGGCAGAAGCAACAAGTTCGTCCCGATTGACACAGAGAACTTCGACGCACGGTTGGCGGACACAGTGCGGGCGTTGGCGGTTGAAGCGTGGCGCGAGCGCGGCCCGCTTGATGCCGTCATCTCGACGGATGGCGACAGCGACCGGCCATTAGTAATCGGAGTCGAGCCGATGACGGACCGGATGATGCCCTGCCGCGTTAGATTCTTCGGAGGCGATCTGGTCGGAACGATCGTGGCTGAGTGGATTGGGGCCGACGCAGTGGTTGTACCGATCAGTTGCAACGACGGGATTGACAGGGGACCGCTCAGGAACGTCGTGGAGCCCAAGACTCGCATTGGATCGCCCCATGTCATCACCGGCATGGAGAATGCCCGCGCCAAAGGGCGAAAGGCAGTCTGCGGCTTCGAGGCCAACGGCGGTTTTCTGACAGGCTCGGACATTTGGAGGAAGGGACGGTTCCTAGCGGCGCTGCCAACACGTGACGCCGTGTTGCCCATACTCGGAGTGCTGGCTTGTGCCCGTGAGGAGAAAATCACCGTGTCGGACTTGTTTGACCGGATGCCCAGGCGCTTCAGCCGGGCAGCGTTGTTGAGGCAGTTCCCACGCCCCGTGGGATTGCGGATCGTCGACCGGCTCTCCCCCGCGAACGCGGCGGTGCGGGAAGCGGTGTTTACAGACGATCAGGCCCAGTTGCTTGATTGCGAATCCAAGCCCCTCGATGCGTCCGCTAGCGATATCGCAACTTTGCGTGGCATTCGCTCCACCCTTGCCGGTTTCTTCACTCCCGCGCTGGGCTTCGGCAAGATCGTTCGGCTGAACTACACGGACGGTGTGCGAACCATGTTCGAGAATGGAGATGTTGCACATGTCCGTCCATCGGGCAACGCCGACGAACTTCGGGTGTACACCGTCGCCAACACGCAGGAACGCGCCGACGCGATCGCGGGCTTGGCCGTGGCCGAGCCTGACGGTGTTCTGCGACAAATGGAGCGCGCTCTGATCTAGCCGGAATGACAACAGTTACAACGAGGGGCCATCAAAACCCCGAGCCCCAGCTTTGGCGACTCTTGGAACTGACTTGTGGTACATCAAGAGCCGTTCATGCGGCTACTTGACCTTCTTGAATCTGACTTCACTGCGAGCAGGGGCCAGGCTGCCGTACTGGTCGACCCCATGCAGGCTGACAAGCAGACCATCGGTTGAATTGCCGGCAAAGACAGCGGCCATCTTGACCGTGCGCTCGGCCGTCTGGCTTTCGATGCGGAGCACCAGTTTGCCGTCTTCAAGCGCCCATTTGCCCTTGCTGATCGTTCCCCGGTCATCGAATCCATAGAAACTGACGTCCATTGTTGATGTCGGATCGAGGGCGCTGTAGCCCTTCAACTCCATGTCCGGCGTTTTGACATGCAGGACAACCACATGTTTGGCGAGGTCCCACGAGACGTCGAGAGTGACTGAACCGCTATCGGTCTGTGTCTCCCATTTGCCGAACATCCACTCCGCATTGGCCTCGCTGACGAGGTCGACAAGTTTCTGCTGTGCCTGGAGCCCCGTGCAAGTTGCGCACACCAACAATCCCAGTCCAATGTATCGAGCGATCATGTGTAGTCTTTCGGTTGCCGATCTTATCGTGTCCTGGCAGGAGCAACTGGCCACCGCGGCCGGCAGCAGTCAGGACGGGCGCCAGTGTAGGTGCGCGTGCGCGCCGGTCAAGGCAGCAGCACGACTTGGTCGCGCCGAATCCAACCCGTGCCGCGCGCGGCGCCAGACACCTGCAGCCAGTCGTCTTTCTGGTCCAACACGGCGAGTTCCTGGCCGTCGTGCAGAGTTTGCAGGCTGGGCGATTCGTCAAGCGGCCCGTGATGGAGGATTGTCTCGGGCTGAATCACCGCCACACGCGGCCTGACGGCGCCGTACCAGGCCAAGCCCAAGCCGGTCAACGAGAGCACCAACAACAGCGCTGGCACGAATGTGAAGTGCCGTTTTCGCAAAACCGGCGAGAGAGACAACTGTCGCGCTATCTGACACCCGAAGAATAGCCACACAGCTACGGCGGCAAGGATGGTCCATTCATTCAGGTTTAGGCGCGAGACAATCCGTTTCCAGAGAGCCGGTGTCGGCGGCGCGCCGCCCATTACGACTGACCGCACAAACCGCAGGTTCGCCCGGATGTCGGGGTCGCGCGGGTCGAGTTGCTCGGCCAGCTTGTAGTTGAAAATGGCGCGGCCGAGTTGACCTGACTTGAAATGGGCGTTGCCCAAATTGAAAAAGAGGGCGGCGGAAACCTTGCTGCTCTTGACGATCTCGGAGTATGCCACCGCCGCCTGCTCGTACTGGCCTTGTTCGTAAAGCCGGTTTGCGTTTTCGAAAGCGGATGTCGGCGTGCGTTTGAGGCTCTGTTCCTCCTCCGCGGCAGCGGATGGGGACTGACAGAGGACCGCGCAGATCAAAACGCATGAGAAGAAAGTCGACAAGAGCCCAGACCGTCTCTCGCCCAGGCCATTCGTGGCCTCCATGAACTTCATGGGGAGCAGTGTTTCTCCTTTAGAACGCATTGGGCCCATGAACCGTGCGACGTGGTCCACAACGAAGACGCCTGAAGGCGGAACTCTGACCGGTCGCGAGCCGGACAACGCCGCTGACCATGCAGAGCGGCCGCCCGCCAGAGTCCC
>JAXDCU010000333.1:0-5065 GCA_034677645.1 Verrucomicrobiia bacterium | reverse complement strand
GCGTTCTCAGAGATTCGGGTACGTTCTGGAGGTATGGCGCGCGGTTTGCCGGCGCGGTCTTCATCAGAGGAAGCAAGTACCACTGGAATTCGAGCAGGCGCAGGCGCAGCTCGCGGTTGGCTGGACTCAGCCGGTCGAATTCGCGCAGAAGTTCATTCAGATAGAGGCGTTGTTTCTCGCTTCTGCCGGCAAGCGCGTTCGCGCGATCGGCGACTGACATCGCAAGAAGTTGGCGGAAGACTTCAACTGGGTTCGCCACTGCTGGCGTCGGCGGCGCGCTAGCAAACAGGGTGTGTTGAACGTTGGTCGCCTGCGCCGCGAGTCCCGACATCATGAGCGCCACAACACTGAGGCACAGTAACAGCAGAGTAGTAATCAGGAGTGCGCAGCGCGGCGCGGCCGCCGCCGAATGATCTCGTCGAGAGGGGCGCCGAAGTCGCTTTGACGCATCTCCTCCGCGTCGCGCTGTGCGCCGCGACTGCGTGGCCCGGGACGAGGGAGATGCTTGCGGGGCGTAACTCAAGGTGTTCACGGCGGGGGGATTCCAAAGCCGGGGGACTGCCGCCGGCCGGGAGAATCCCGCGTTGCGATTTGTCCGCGGCTCCGTGTCATTGGAGTGCTTCAGCCAGTTCGTTCAACGAGGGCAGCGGTCCCTCTGGCAAGCATCGGATCGACTCGAAATCGCGCCATATCTCGACATCGGCAAGTCCGGCTGCCGGCAGCATGGGCAGAATGGCGGCGAGTTCGGTTTGGTTTGTGGTTTTGCCATGCCGAACGCCAAGCAGGACAAGCCCGATCAACAGCAGGCAAGCAACCTGCCACGCGTGGCGAGGCAACCAAAATGCGCGGACCCAATGCCAGCCACGGTTGAGCGGCGCGCGTGCCCGCGCGGCAGTTGCCTGCTGCAGCACACGAGCAGTGAAGTTCGAGGAGACGGGCGGTTTCGGCATGGCACGAAGCAACGCGTTGAGTTTTTCTTCCTCCTCCCACGCCGCTCGCAAGACGGGATTCCGCCTCAGAAAAGCCTCGAGCTCCGCCTCTTCGGTGGCGGTCAACGGTCTGTGGCTGGCGGTCGAAACCAGCTGTTCGAATCCTTTCTCGTTCATCGCTTGCCCTTTGATGAATAACCGGTCCATTCGCAAAGTTTCGCACCGGCACGCTGACAGGGGCAGAAGTTACCCATTGGCTGTTTCAACGACGCCAAGTCCCGTGGCGCAGGTAAGGTTTGAGCCGCTGTTTCAATGTTTCGCGTGCGCGGTGGATGAGCGACTTGGTTGCTGAAAGCGAGCAGCCCAGCACCCTCGCGATCTCGTCGTAGGAAAGCTCTTCCTGCTGACAAAGGAGCAGAGCCAAACGCTGGTTGGCTGGCAGATCGCGCAGAGCCTCCTGGATTTTCGACTCGATCTCACGCTCAAGCAACAAATCGACCGGGGTCCCCTGCCGTTGATCGGCAACCTGATGGCTTGAACCGTCCGATTCTCCACCGCCGACGTGATTCAGTGACTCGGCGGGGTGCCGAGTGCGGCGGCGTATTTCGTTCAAGCAAAGGTTGCGGGCGATTGTGAACAGCCAGGTGGAGAATCTAGCGGAAACTTTGTAGCGGTGCGCGGACTTGAAGACCTGCACAAAGACGCTCTGTGCGAGGTCCTCCGCCTCAGTCGCGTCAGGCAGCGCGCGATAAACCAGGTTCATCACAGGATGTTTGTACCTGTCGACAAGAGTCGCGAATGCATCGAGATCGCCACGTTTGACACGCAGCATCAACTTGGCATCGGGGTCGTGCTCGCCGCCCATTGATGTGCAGTTTACCAAACACCGGTTCTTGAACAAGGTTGCACGGTCGCGTTCTGAGAGCTAGTTTGTCGACCAAGTTGGCTCGGCGCTGCGATGGCTCCTGAATCTAGCTAACGCCGGGCACAACGCAGTGGTTACCTTACGGACAGCAGACAATGGATACATGGTTGAGTTACGGACTGGTTGGGATCGCGGTGCTTCTGATGTTTAGCGCATCGATCTTCGTGCATGAGTTTGGGCATTTCCTGGTGGCGCGCTTGCGGCGAATGCAGGTCGATGAATTCGCCATCTGGTGCGGCCCAAAGGTTTTCAGTTTCACTCGAAACGGGGTTCTTTACTCGTGGCGGCTGTTTCCTGGGCCCATCGGCGGTTTCGTGAAGCTTCCACAAATGGTGACTTCGGAGGCCCTGGAGGGGAAGAGCGGAGCGGTGCCTCCGGCGTCCCCTGGCTCGAAGATAATCGTCGCGCTGGCTGGCCCGGTCATGAACGGGGTGTTTGCGTTCGCCATAGCGACCGTGATCTATTTCGTCGGACTCCCGGTGTTGGTGAACCCGGCAATAATCGGGCCTGTTGACCCCGAATCTCCCGAAGGTCGGCTCGGCATCCGACAACATGACCGGATCGTCGCGATAGGTGGCAAGCCGGTCAGATCGTGGGAGGAGATCAACACCATCACCGCTCTGGCGCCTACGAACGTCTTCGAAGTCACCATCCAACGCCAGGGTGTGAGGACCAACCACCTGCTCACCGCGCGCGTCCATGAGGTCGTGGGCCTGAAATGGTTGAACCTCGACCCATTCGAGCATCCGGTCATCGGGGCCGTCGAGTCGGGAATGCCGGCGGCGGAGGCAGGGCTGAAGAAAGGCGACCGTTTCGTATCGTTTGGCGGCGTGCCAGTCATCAGTCAGGAACATCTCATAGACTTGGTCAAGAGAAGCGAAGGCAAATTGAGTGAAGTGGTCGTCGATCGTACCGGCCAAAAACTCAGTTTCAACGTGACACCGCGCTACGACCCGAAAACCCGCCGCGGACGAATGGGTGTCGTGTTCGCCGGCGGCGTTTACGAGGTGATGCGGCCCGGTCCGACGCCGTGGGCACAGTTCGCCTCGGTGTGGGAGAGAACGGCCGGGGCGATTATCGCGGTAATGAACTCGCGGCAGACAGGCGTGCGCGCCAGCGATTTCAGTGGACCCATAGGCATCCTCGCCGCGATGGCAATCGAGACCAAGACCGATTACCGGCGCGCGCTAAGTTTTCTTGTCTTGCTCAACGTGAGTCTGGCGGTGCTCAACCTCTTGCCGGTACCGGTGCTGGACGGCGGGCACATTCTACTGTCGCTGATCGAGCGAATCCGGCGCCGCCCCCTAAGTCCTCGGTTGGTCGAGCACATGACAAACGTGTTTGCGGTGCTCATTATCTCCTTCATGCTGTACGTGACTTTCTTCGACTTTCGCCGGCTGCCATTGCTAAAGGCGATGTTCCAGCGCGACGCGCATGTGGAGGAGGTTGTGAAGACAGACTCGGACATGCCGTTGACCAACGCGCCTTTGCCACAGCCCCTGCCTTGACTCCTCATGCGTTTTTGTTCTTCGCCGTACCACTACAAGCGCCGCGCAACGCAACCTGTCAGCGTGGGCAACCCAGCCCACGGCGGCGTGATTATTGGCGGCGGACACCCAGTGGTGGCGCAGTCGATGATCACATCCGACACAGCGGACATCTCAGCCTGTGTCATGCAAACGCTCGGCCTTGCTGACGTCGGATGCGAACTTGTTCGCATCGCCGCCCCGACAGTCAAAGACGCCGCGAATCTGCGAATGATTGTGGCTGGAGTACGCGCACAAGAATGCCGGGTGCCTATCGTCGCTGACATTCATTTCAAGCCCGAAGCGGCCATGGAGGCCGCCCGATGGGTTGAGAAAGTCAGGATAAACCCGGGTAACTACGCCGACGCAAAGAAGTTCACGGTCAAATCCTACACAACCGACCAATATGCGGCAGAACTGAGGCGGGTTGAGGAGAAGTTCACTCCGCTCGTCCTGTCCTGCCGCGAGCTCGGTCGGGCTCTGCGCATTGGCGTCAACCACGGATCGCTAAGCGACAGAATCATGAACCGGTACGGCGACACGCCAGTCGGCATGGTCGAAAGCGCGGTCGAGTTCGCCACCATCGCTCGCAAGCTCGATTACCATCAGCTTGTGTTCTCCATGAAGTCTT
Source organism: Verrucomicrobiia bacterium (assembly GCA_034677645.1). Lineage (GTDB taxonomy): Bacteria > Verrucomicrobiota > Verrucomicrobiia > Limisphaerales > J093 > JAAYVR01. The sequence continues at coordinate 1,054 of JAXDCU010000333.1, read as the reverse complement.
CAAACCCGAAATTGACAATCGGGTGTTATCGTCTGTTGGTTGCGCGCTTCGCCGAGCTCGGTCACGACTGGAACTACCCGATTCACCTGGGCGTGACCGAGGCTGGCGATGGCGAAGACGGTCGCATCAAGAGCGCCATCGGGATAGGCTCGCTGCTCTGCGACGGGTTCGGCGACACCATACGTATTTCATTGACTGAGGATTCGCGGCGCGAGATTGAAGCGTGTCGAGATTTGCTCGATCAGATACCGGCCTTGGTCAACCACGAACCGGCTGAGGAAATCCCGATTCCCTTCGATCCGTTTGACTACGAACGTCGTCGGAGCACTGAAACGGAATTGGCTCCAAGTGTGCATTGCGGTGGCAAACAACCGGTTCGAGTCGTAGTGACGCGACAAGCCCTGGAAGAGATAGAGTCCGGCCTCCAGTCATCGAGTGCGCTTCGCCCTGAAGCTGTATACGAGAGCCTCGATGTTCGTGAACTGGACCCGCGCGCCGCTCTAAAGCTCGACAGCAACAAGGCGCTTGTCACCGTGCGGGACGGACTGGGCGTGCCACCGATCGCGGCGTTCCGGCTGTTGGCCGCCCGACTCAAGCGCCAGGGACATCAAAACCCGATACTGCTCAAGGACTGTTTCGAGATTCAGGACGTGCCACTGCCTTCCCAGAGCGCTTTGCTGCGAGCCTCCGTGGTCATCGGGTCGTTGCTGGCCGATGGGATAGGCGATGCCGTGCTTGTGCGGTTGGATGCCGATGGGCGGCGTGCGCTCGGCCTGGCCTACAACATCCTCCAGGCCGTGGGCAGCAGGTCTTTCAAAGCCGACTACGTGGCTTGCCCCTCCTGCGGGCGCACACTATTCGACCTACAGGCCGTCACGGCGCGAATTAGAGGCCGGACCAATCATCTCAAAGGCGTGAGGATTGCGATCATGGGTTGCATCGTGAATGGGCCGGGGGAGATGGCGGATGCGGATTTTGGCTATGTGGGTGGCGCTCCAGGGAAAGTCAATCTCTACGTCGGCAAGAAAGCTGTCCGGTTCAACATACCCGAGAA
>JAXDCU010000332.1:0-5452 GCA_034677645.1 Verrucomicrobiia bacterium | reverse complement strand
ATCGTAGTTTGGCGTCCACTTAAACTCGAAGCTCGCCGGATCGAAGCTAGCGCCCGCTGGCAGGGCCCCAACCGCGTACACTTTGAATGGATCGCCATCGGGATCGCCCACGCCAACCTCGAACGCCAACTCCAAGCCTTCGAGCGTCATGAACCCGGGCAGCGGCGTCAGGCGCGGAGCCTGGTTCAAGTTCAGCACCGTCAATGTCACTGTTTCGGTTGAGGCTGCGCTCCCGTCCGTGGCGCTAAACTCGATGCTGTAACTGCCGGCTTGATTCAGGTCTGGAGTCCAGGTGAACGCGCCTGTTGCGGAATCGAGCCGCGCCCCCCGTGGCAGTCCGGTGGCTGCGTAAGTGAGCGGGTCGCCGTCAGAATCCGACGCGCTCAGCGCCAAGGCCAACATTGATCCCTCGAGAATCTCCCGGTTCCCGACTGGCAGCAGAACCGGCGCTGAGTTCGCGGAGCGCACAACAAACCGAACCGTCTCCACATCCGAGAGTGGTTTCGAGGGATTCCCGTGTCCGTCGTCGGTTACGGTGAAGGTTGCGTTGTGCGTGCCTGCGTCCGCGGGCGTCGGCGTCCAGACGAACTCGGCCACGCCATAGACGGATGTCGGCGTCAGAGTGGCGCCGGCTGGCAGTCCGAGCAGCTCGAACGCCAGCGGGTCTTCATCCAAATCTTGCGTGATAACCTGGAACCTGAGTTCTTGCCCGATCACGCCTACCCGATCGCCGATTAGCGCGAAGGTGGGTTGCGCGTTTTCCAGCCGCGCCGTCAGCAGGAAGGTGTACGACCCCGTCAGCGCCGCGGCCGGATTGCCGTTTCCATCGTCGGTCGCGTTGATTGTCACCGTGAAACTTCCGCGATCAGTCAGCGTGGGGGTTGCCTTGAGCGTGCCCGTGCCACCGCCGTCGTCGGTGAAGCTGGCGAAATCAGGCAGCCCCTCCGTGGAGAGGAGCGGCACGCTGCCGTTGGCATCCGTGGCTGTGATCGTGATGCTGAGAGACTGCCCAGCGTCCACAACCTGATTTGCGATGGGATCGACGATTGGCGGCGCGTTTTCGTCCAGCACCGTGATGCGCAGGGTGCCGCTGTCTTGGGTCGGTGTCCCGGTACCGTCTCCGTCGTCCTTAACGGTGAACGTGATGAAGTACTCTCCGCTCTGGTTGAAAGCGGGCGTCCAGCGCAGCAATCCAGAGACCGTGTCGAATGTGGCGCCGCTTGGCAATGCACTGGAAGTCCAGGTCAAAGGCGCCACCCGGCCGGACTGCTCGACCGTGCCGTCAGGCAACACATTGACCTCACTGGTTGGATAGTCAGGATCGTACGCCGCGAAGAGGATCGACAGCGCCTGACCTTCGTAGAGAATCCAATGGTCAACTCCTCCCAGTTTAACCGCGCCGTTCACGTTCAGAACAGTCAGGTCCAGAACTTGTGTCGCGGATGCCACGCCGTCGCTCGCCGTGAACCGAATCTGATAAACGCCATGCTGGTCGTACCGAGGCGTCCAGGTAAACACGCCTTCCTCGGGCGCCAGAGCGGCGCCAGCCGGCAGGCCGGTCGCGCTGAACCAGATGTCGTCGCCATCGACATCCGACCCGCGCAGAACCAGACGCACGGCGTCGTTTTCGCGAATGACCCGAGCCGCGAGCGGTTCGAGCTGAGGCGCTTGGTTGACGTTCGTGACTGCGATCTCAAATGTTCGCGAGACCACATGCGTGCCGTCCGTCACGAACACATCCACGTCCGAATAGCGGCCCGCGGATTCACCGCCGGTCTGCCAGCGAAGCGCTTGGTCGTGACTGTCGAATACCGCGCCCGGTGGCAGGTCATAGACGCCAAAGACCAACGGATCGCCGTCCGGATCGACCGCCGTCACATACACTTCAATGAGATCGCCCTCCATGGCCGTGACATCCGAGATTTCGAACAATATCGGCGCCGCATTGCCGCCGGTTACGGTTACCGTCCACACCTGTGAGGCGTATCCGCCCCGGCTGTCGTAGGCCCTGAGTTCAAACACGGCTTCCTGACCGCCGCCAGCCTGAGGAGTCCAAGTGAGGCCGGTCTGCGCGTCGAAAACCGCCGACCGCGGCGCGTCGATCAGCACGTATGTGACCGACGACCCGTCCGGATCAGTCGCTTGCGGCTGGTACGAGTATGATTGACCCATCGCAACCGTATTCGCCGGGTTTGAAGTGAACACCGGCGCGACGTTCGGCGGAACGGCGGCAACTACTCGCGCGTTGAGCTCGAAACCGATTCCGTTGGGATTCCTAACGGTGATCGTGCGCGAGAGCGACTGGCCAGGAAGAAGTGTTTGGCCGGTATTTGAGGTCAATTCCACGTAAGGATGACCGTCGGTTGTAATGCCACTCGCGCCCAGTAGCGTCGGCCCAGCGGGGTCATCGCCCAGTCCGAGGAACACAACGCGGATCGGCGCAATCAATGGGTAGATGAGACTGTTGCTGACTCGCAGGTCTACTGATACCGTCCCGTTGGTCCTGTCGATACGGGTGTTGCTGAACTCTGGCTGGACCTGAACGGTCACGTCCTGCAACACAGCGAACTTCACAACCAGCGCGCGTTCGAGACCGACGCCGGTCTCACTCTCAATTCCGGCAGCGATAGCGAGCTCGTAGTTTCCAGGCTCAAGCGATCCGAACGTCAGATTCACGGTGCGACTGGTCTTGTCATAGGCCGCCGCCACCAGCGATCTGGTCTCGCCCGTCCCCACAGCCTTCAGTGTGTAATTAGCGAGTTGCGTTACAGACGTCGCGCCGTCGTCATCGAGCATGTCGATGTTGAACGTCACGGTCGCGCGGCTGACGATGGGCAAGAGGCTGCTGCCGTTGACTGGCGTGGTTGCCACAATCCGAGGAGGAACGATTGGCTGCAGCACGTCCACCTGCGCGGCGTGGGCAACAAACAGACTGCCTGTCGGCGAGATGTGGAGGAACTCGGCACGGAAACCGCCTTTGGCGATCTGGACCTGCCTCAGCGAGGCGGCATCGATCATCGTGAGCGACCCGCCCGAGGCGTGCGCGACGAAGATCAAACCTGCGAGAGACGTGCCCGTGTGGCCGAATGCCAAGCCGGTGGCTGGATCGTCAAATCGCGCCATCAGTTCCGCTTCATGCACGCGGTTGAACCGGATCAAGTCGCCTCTTTCAGGCCAAGTGGTCGCCCACAATGTTCCGTCAGCCGCAAAGGCGAGGCTGTGGACGCGAGTGGTCGAGTAGCGGCGGAACAGGCCACTGTCAGGGTTGAAGACCTGCACGCCTGACTTGGTCGAGACGTAGAGTTCGCCAGTAACGGGATCGACCGCAAGTCCGAGTTCGATGCCGTCAGAATACCTGGCGAGGATGGCGCCCGAGTTTGGATTCAGTTGGACCAGCGGGCCGCCGCCCGTCGTCGCCCAAAGCCGGCCAGTGGCGTCAAAGGCCATGTCGTAGATCGGCACGTCTAGCGTAGCCAAAGGCGTCGAAGCATCTCCACCACTCACGCCAAATCGATAGATGCTGCTCCGCCCAGCCCCGCCACTGACAAACACAGTTTCACCATCCGCGGCAAACGCAATCCCAAGAGCCCCAATCCCCGCTCCCGACATCGGGACCTGTCGAACGAAGCTCATCGCCGTGAACGGCTCGAAAACCGTGGCAAACCCCGTCGTGAAAACGCTGGACTGTCTTCCGGGAATACCAAGCAAAGCGCGGATGAATATCGACTGCGTGGCCGGTTGTGTTGGAGCAGGCGGTGCCGATGTCGAGACATCGGTTTCGGGCTCGGTCGGCACTGCGCCCAGGTTCACGCTTGTCCCAGCCGCCGGCAAAGTGACTCCGGCTGGAGCTTTCTCGACATTGCCGGCATTGTCAGTTGCAAGCACGACGAACTCGGCAGTTCCACCGGGCACGCCTTGATATGTGGTTGCGGTCTGAGTAAGTCCGGATTTCCACGTCACGTAAGGAGCGCCGTTCAACGAAAGGTAAACGGTGTACTCTTTGACGCCTGAACCTTCGGCGTCATCGGCGCTCGTCCACGAGAGCGCATAATTGGCGCTGCCAGATTGAACAACAGTGAGCTGCGTCGTCGGCGCCGTCGCATCTAGGGTGTTGGTGACGGTGTTGGTGTCGATCGGGGCCTGCACATCGTAAATCAAGCGCGCCGAGGCCGTGATAATCGATCCGGTCTCGGAGGCTGGGTTGGCCTTGATCGTGTATGTGAGCTGGCCGCCTTGGGTTCGATTCGTGTTCGGGAACAACAGTCCAAGAGTTGGATCGGCGGCTGGAAGTCCGGTGAGCGGGTCGATTGCCGTGAGGACCCAGGTGACAATGTTCGTGTTGATGTCCAGACCCGCCGACACCTGAAGCATGATGCCCCGTTCCTCGCGTAAATCGAACTCGCCTGAAAACGCGGCGCGACTCGCTGGGATATGCACCAGGATGTCGCCCAATCGAATGTCGCCCAGCCGGAACGACCGCACATCCACGGCGGTGGCGTCCAACTGTTCCACAATGCGGATTTGAGACACCGGCGAGGTCGCGGTCGCCGGATTCTCGAACGAGATCGTGTAAGGCAACGGAGTGCTGGTAGGCACCCAGGCCAAATCCCCGAAACCGGCGGGGCCGGTGATTGACACCGAATCACTGCGCGCGCCCGTTATGCCGAAGTATTGACCGAAGTTGGGCATGTCAACCGGCGCGGCCGCCGCGGGCGCGGGTTCGCCCACCTGGATCACGAAAGCCGCGTAATGCGTGCGATGCGACAAACCCAGATCGAACTCGGACGCCGCGGGAGGCGGTGTTCCGGATGTCGTGGCGTCGGCGTTGTGCCCATACCACGCGCGCACCTGCTCGAAGAATTCGACGAGGTTGTTAGCGGCGACAAGGTCCGCGCCGACCGGGCCGCCCAGTATGCCGGCGCTGAGCACCGACATCAGACTGGCGAACTCAGGTTGATCGCGGATCGCCGGCGGTTCGTCTTCCGGCCTCAGTAAGCCCGCATCGGTGAGCGACGCCAGATACGCTTCGCCCCACGTTGTGGCGTCCGCGGCCAACGCACGCAATCCCTGCCCAGCCTGCGAGTCAGTCAAAATCTTCACGCGCAGCGCTTCGGCCTCGTTGCGCTGGTACTGGACATACTCGGCCGCGGTCATTGGAGTTGCAGCCGCCTGGATGTAGAATTGGAAGGCCAGGTCCTCGATCTCGAAATCCATCAGGTCTTTAAGGAAATCCGGGTCCTCCGCAAGAATCTCGCGAAGCTTGGGATAGGTGTCCGCCGTGAACGTCAACGCAGCATAGCCGCGATTGATGAAGTCGTAGGTGAATCCCGCCGCGATCAGGTCGCCATCCAGATTAACGATCGGGTCCAGCTCGGCCCAAGGAACATCATCGATACTGGGCGTTCCACTCAGGTTTGTTCGAAACACGAGTTTCTCGCCTGGGATCAGTCCA
>JAXDCU010000331.1:0-2549 GCA_034677645.1 Verrucomicrobiia bacterium | reverse complement strand
AACGCCGCTGGGTGGCGGAGCGCTTCTCAACGCGAATGGGCAGTCTGGCGAGAAAGCGACGTTTGGTCAGGCCTCGGTTTGGTGCGATTTCCACGGCAAACGCCACAGGCACCCTTCAGGGCCCGTGGAAGGCATCGCCATGTTCGACCACCCCAAGAACCCTTGGCCGCAGTGTCCTTGGTTCACGCGTGACTATGGATTCATCTCGCCCACGCCGATGAATTTCCTGGATGAACCGTGGACACTCGCCGCGGGCAAGTCGGTGAACATGCGCTACTGTGTGGTTGCCCACGCGGGCGATCCGCGGGACGCAGGCCTTGATGGATTGCATCGTGACTGGCTGTCATCTGGCGCGTGATTGACAATGCCCGCTTTAGGTTTAGACTGACCGCTGTTTCTGGCTGGGGTCGTAGCTCAGTTGGTAGAGCACCACAATGGCATTGTGGGGGTCAGGGGTTCGAATCCCCTCGGCTCCACCAGCCTCGAAGTTCGGTGATTCCCCTGGAATGTGTAACATAATCTGCTGTGGTACAGAAACTTGCGCGCGCCAAGTGAGGCTGATCCGTTCCAGAGCCGCATGGCGGCCTCGTCCCCGTTTGAGGAACTCCTGGGCTGGGAGGCTCGCGCTTGGCAACAAGGTTGGCAGAGACATCTGCGTCCGATCTCGCTGACTCTCGGTGAGTTTCAGTTGAGCGCGGATTCGCGAGGACCACTGAAGTCTTGACACGCCTTTACTTGCTGGCTCATGCCGTTCAGTCGGTGTTCTCGAAGGGGCCGGTCGTGAGCGATTCGAAGGAATTTGCTCGTGCCGAGAGTCATTCTCGCAGAATTATCAGGTGACGTATGAAACGGCTCCTCTTCCTTGCCACCTTGCTGCTGGTCTTCGGGCCTCCCAGTTTTGCAGCCGGGAAGCCCGGCATCCTCGTTTCTCTTGCGGAGGGCATGGATGTGACAGACACCTCCGTGCCGTTCCTCACCGACGCGAACCGGAAACCGCGGCGATATTCGTTTGCGAATACTATCGGAAACAACACCGCGAACAATTCCGGCACGCCGTTGGAAAAGACGAAGCAACGGCCGCCTGCGCCTAGAATGACCTTCCTCGATAATGGCGAGGTCCGCATTGGCATGGACCTCGCCCTGGGCGGCGCTGTCACCCACATTTCCAGCAAGGACCGTGCGACCAACATCATCAACAGCGCGGACCTGGGGCGGCAAATCCAGATGTCCCACTATTCTGGACCGTGGCCCTTTATCGTGGGTGACTCGAAGCCCAATCCGGCTTGGGCCGGCCTGGGCTGGAACCCGATCCAGACGGGTGACTGTTACATGAATCCTTCGAAGGTGATCGAGCACCGCAACACCAGCCGGGAGCTTTACATTAAGTGCGTGCCGATGCAGTGGCCGCTCAACAACGTCCCCGGTGATTGCACATTCGAAACCTGGACCACACTCGACGGCCCGGTCATTCACATGCGCTATCGCTGCACGAATCAGCGTGCCGACACGACGCAATACCGTCCTTGCCCCCAGGAACTACCGGCCGTTTACACCATCTCCAGACTCTGGCGGCTGATGTCCTACACCGGCGACAAACCGTTCACCGGTGACACCCTCACCCACGTGAGTAATGATTGGAGAAAACCCTGGCCCTGGACACGCTTTATGGCCACCGAACGCTGGGCCGCACTGGTGGACGACACCCAGTGGGGATTGGGCGTCTTCAAGGACGACGGCGGAGAGTTCCACGGCGGCGTTCATGGCGACGGGCGGTCCGACGATCCGAAGCACGGCTCGACCGCTTATGTGGCCCCGATCCACGTCGAGAACTTCGACCACAACATTGTTTACGAGCACCGGACCGAGTTCATGGTGGGCCAACTCGCGGACATCCGCCGACACTTCAACCGAGTCGCGACACGGACGCCTCCTGCCTGGCGTTTCGTCGAGGACCGCCAACACTGGGTTGTGCGTGACGCCACGGACCAGGGTTTTCCGCTGAAGGGCGAGTGGCGCATCAAGTTGGATGCTGGCAAGCCGCGTCTGGAAGGCCCCGCCCAGTCTTGGCGGGCGGAGGACGCGCCGAGGGCGAATTTGGAGATCGGCTACACCGGACAGGCTACCACGGCGCGCGTGTTCTGGAAGCGTCTCGACGATCCTCACTTCGACGCGCGCAAGAGTGTTCCGCTCGACCTGAAGCCGGATGACAAGTTACACGCGTATCAAGTCGATCTCGCCTCGTCGCCCGAGTACCGTGGCCTGATCATCGGCCTGGCGATTGAACCTGTCAGTGGCCCGCGCCCGGGTGAAGAGATCGCCATCAAGTCGATTGTGCTCTCGGCGGTCAAAGCCGAGTAGTTTCTGCGCTACTGTCGCTTCTGATCGTCAGCCGCCGCGTTGGTCTGGATTCTGAGTAGTGGCATGGTCCTTCTTTCTAGTGGGGATGACCCCACGGTAAGCCTGGGCGGCGTCGTTGATGATCGCGTACATCGCATCGAAGTCGGCGGGATGGCAAGGCCGGATGACCGATGGGAGTTGAGCCTTCATAG
>JAXDCU010000330.1:0-4844 GCA_034677645.1 Verrucomicrobiia bacterium | reverse complement strand
ATGCCGATTCCGTAACAGCCCATGACGCACGGGTGCCGGTCCCCGGACTCATCGAGGAACACCGCGCTGAGCTTTTCGCTGTACTTGGTGCCCAGCTTGAAAACATGTCCCACCTCAGTGGCACGGCGCACTTCGAGAGGTTCACCGGATGCGACACATGGCTCACCTGGACGCACACGCCGCAGGTCCGCCCACCGCGCCACACGAATGTCACGGTCAAGATTGACGTGCCGCAGATGGAATCCGTCCTTGTTCGCTCCAGTCGTCATGCCGGCAGCTCCGCGAAGGGCTTCGTCGGCCCAGACCATGACGTTTGCGGCGCCGGGATTAAGGCGAACAGTGACGGCGCCAAGGCTGCCAGGGCGCGCGCCCATCACGGGAAGTATCTCGTCGGGTGTCGCTGGTCGAAACACGTTTGTGCCGAGCACGACCGCCAGCTTGGCCTCGTTGAGTTGGTCGTCGCCTCGCAAGAGAAGCATGACTAACTGGCTTTCAACCATGTAGAGCAGCGTCTTGATCTGGCAGTGCGGCGGAACACCATGGGGTGGCGCGCTCAAGGCATCAATTGTAACAACACCAGGCGTGGGAAAAGCTTCGGGGGCAGCGCCAGTTTCAGATCGTGGAGTCGGAGTCACAGGTCCACGGCTGGTTGCCTTCTCGATGTTGGCCGCGTAGGAGCCGGATGCAGTGCATGCCACTTCATTCTCGCCCGTCTCCGCAGGGACCATGAATTCGTGAGACAAGGTTCCCCCAATCACGCCGGTGTCGGCCTGGACTGGGAATGCGTGCAGACCGCATCGCTGGAAAATGCGCGTGTACGCGTCGTACATCTTCTGGTAACTCACTTGCGCCGTCTCGTCGCTGATATCGAAACTGTACGCGTCTTTCATGATGAACTCGCGAGCGCGCATGAGTCCAAAGCGCGGGCGGATTTCGTCGCGGAACTTCGTCTGAATCTGGTAGAAGTTTTTCGGAAGCTGGCGATAGGAATTGATCTCGCCAGCCACGAGTGTGGTGATGACCTCTTCGTGGGTCGGGCCAAGCAACCATTCCTTGTCCGCCCGATCTCGGACCTTGTAGAGCACCTCCCGGGCGCTGACGTAGCGGCCGCTTTGTTGCCAGATATCAGTTGGCTGGAGAGCGGGCATGAACACTTCGATGGCGCCGGCGCGGTTCATCTCCTCGCGGACGATTTGCTCGATCTTGCGCAGAGCGCGCAGGCCCAGCGGCAGGAACGTATAGAGGCCGCTCGTCAACTTGCGCACCAGGCCGGCCCTGAGCAAAAGCTGGTGCGAGACGATCTCAGCCTCGGCAGGGTTCTCTTTGAGTGTGGGGATGAACGTTTGGGTCCAGCGCATAGATGGTCAGAATTCGGGATCGGAGGACAACAAAGATTCGAAATTGTCACCTACTCCGCGGCCATCTTTCGAGTGGGTAGAACCGCGGCGGCAAGCCCGTGTCACTTGACGGTGTTCACCAGTGGCGCCAGCCCCTGTATGCGCACCTCGAGACGGTCCCCGGAAGAGATGGGGCCGACTCCGCTGGGCGTGCCTGTCAGGATGACGTCGCCGGGCAACAACGTCATGTTGATCGAGATGAAGCTAACCAACTGAAAGACATCGAAGATAAGCTGGCTGGTGTTCGAGTTCTGCCGGAGCTGTCCATTTTGGAACAGCTGAATGGTCAGGTCGTGCGGGTCGATCTTGGTCTCAACGTACGGGCCGAGTGGCGTGAACGTGTCGAATGACTTGCATCGCGCCCACTGGCTTTCAGATTCCTGTATTGTCCGATCGCTTACATCCTGCGAAGCGGTGTAGCCGAAAATGTAACGCGCTGCCGCGGCCGACGTGACATTGCGCACGCGTCGCCCTATGACGACGGCCAGTTCCGCCTCGAAATCCGTGCGGTGTGACGAGAACGGGACTTCGATCTTGGAGCCGTCCGAAACCAGCGACGTAGGCGCCTTCAGCCAGAACAGAGGCTCTTTGGGAAGCGGCTTGCCCGATTCGCGAGCGTGATCGGCGTAGTTGAGCCCTACCGCGATGACCTTAGATGGGGTCACCGGAATCAGCGTCTTGACGCCTTTGAGCGGTATCGGCCTCTTCTGAAACGAGGGGGAGCCGAACACGTCACCTAGCAGCCTGAAAAGTTCCCCATCGACGACTTTTGCATAGAAAACGTCGTCGCCTTTTTGGAAGCGTCCAATTGCTGCCATAGAAGCAAAGCCAGTTTAGCAAATGTGGGGCAGGGCCGGCAAGCCGAAACTCAGAGCCACTTTGCGCTTTGAACTTGTCGTGCCCCGCATTAGCTTCGCATCCCGTGACACTTGCGTTCACCAAGATGAACGGTGCGGGGAACGACTTTATCTTGCTGGACAACCGTTCCGGCACGACCTTTCTCACGCCGGCCCTCGTGGCGCGCTTGTGTGATCGGCACCGCGGCGTGGGAGCCGATGGCGTCATAGCGGTAGTTCCCGGGCCTGAACGCGAGGCGGACTGGGCATGGGAGTTCTACAACCGCGACGGCAGCGTCGCGGCGATGTGCGGGAACGGGGCCCGCTGTTTCGCTCGGTATGTCGAGCGACTGACCGGGGCCGGACCGGTCATCAAGTTCGCATCTGGCGCCGGCATTATCACAGCCGTGGTGTCCGACAACCGCGTGACGGTTAACTTGACGGCTCCGACGCAGTTGCGGCTCAGGGAAACCCTGAGATTGGCCGACGCGCAGGTCGAAGTCCACTCGATCGATACGGGAGTACCTCACGCCGTGGTATTGGTCGCGGACGTCGAAAACGTCCCAGTGCCAACGCTCGGCTCCGAAATTCGACGTCATCCTCGATTCGCGCCCGCGGGCACGAATGTCAACTTCGCCCAAGTTCTGGAGCCGGGTTCGATCCGGGTCCGCACATTCGAACGGGGCGTCGAGGGCGAGACGCTCGCTTGCGGTACAGGCGTCACCGCCGCTGCTCTGGTGTGCGCCAAGCTCAAAGGTTTCGGCTCGCCGGTGAGGGTCAAGGTTCAGAGCGGCGAAACACTCGAAGTCGGTTTTCGCGAAGAGGCGGCGCGCCTGACCGACATCGCGTTGACGGGGCCCGCCGAGTTTGTGTTCGAGGGGAACCTGGAACTGTAGGAAGACGCTGAGCTTCGGTCTGGCAGCCGTCCGGCGTTGTGGCCTGTCAACCGTTCTGATAGCAGGAGAAACAATGAACTTTTTCAGGCGAAAAGAAGTGGCGGACCTCCAAACGGAGGCCGCCAGCGACCAGCGGTTGCACCGCGCGCTGGGGCCTCTCAATCTGACGATGCTCGGCATCGGCGCCATCATTGGGACTGGCATCTTCGTGCTGACGGGGACGGTGGCTGCGAGGAACGCTGGGCCCGCGGTGGTGCTCTCGTTTGTGTTGGCGGGGACGGCATCGGTTTTTGCGGCTTTGTGCTACAGCGAGTTTGCATCGCTTATACCGCTGTCTGGGAGCGCCTACACGTACGGTTACGCGACGCTGGGCGAGTTTTTCGCCTGGGTGATCGGTTGGGACCTGATTCTGGAGTATGCGGTTGGAGCGATCACGGTTGCTATCGGGTGGTCCGGATATGTCTGTTCTTTCATGCGCGACTTGGGGATCGCTTTTCCTCCGGAGCTGTCCGCCGCGCGCGGGACGCGTCTGGTGGATTTGCCGGCGGCGCTTGCGATTGCGCTGAACGCTCGGGCCGGCTGGCAGGAGCTGACCGACGAACTGGGGCGGAAGATTGTCGAATGCGGGTCTGATATGGCGGCGCTCAGTCAAACGACCGCGGTATTCAATCTGCCGGCGGTGGTCATCATTTTCGTCGTGACAGTTCTTTTGGTGATAGGCGTGAGGGAGTCAGCCAATTTCAACAACGCGATTGTCTTTGTGAAACTCGCGGTGATCGTATTGTTCATCGTGGCCGCGTTTCATGCGGTGAATCCTTCGAACTGGGTCCCGTTCATCCCGGCTAACACTGGCGTGCGCGAGCATTTTGGATGGACAGGCGTGATGACGGGGGCGGGGATTGTGTTTTTTGCGTACATTGGTTTTGACGCTGTGAGCACAGCTGCGCAGGAAGCGCGAAACCCGCAGCGGGACATGCCGATCGGGATCATCGGGTCGTTGGTGGTCTGCACGGTCCTTTACATCATTGTATCGGCCGTGGCGACTGGCGTCGTGCCGTATGGACAGTTGGACGTTCCCGATCCGATAGCTCTCGCGGCGGATCGCGCGAATCTAGGGAGGATGTCTTCTTTGATAAAGCTGGGTGCGATAGCCGGGCTTTCATCTGTGATTCTGGTGATGTTGTATGGGCAGTCGCGTGTGTTTTGGGCCATGTCGCGCGATGGCTTGCTGCCGCGGATTGTGCAGCGAGTGCATCCGAGGTTTCGGACGCCCTGGATTACTTCGATCGTGACGGGTTTGGCTGTCGCGTTTTTCGCCGCGCTGCTCCCGGTCCGGGAAGCCGGCAGCCTTTGCTCCATCGGCACGCTGCTCGCATTCATGATCGTGTCGGCCGGCATTCTGGTGTTGCGCCTGAGGCATCCCGAACTCCGTCCGCGATTCCGCGCGCCATTCATTTGGTTTGTGGCGCCGATGGGCGCTTTTTCGTCGCTCTACCTGATGATCTCCCTGCCATGGACGACCTGGCTGCGGCTGATCATCTGGTTTGCGATTGGGATGGTCGTGTACTTCGTTTATGGCATGCACAACTCGAACCTGGCTCGCCGCGCCTCCGCATCTCAATCGCCTGGTTTGGGGCGTTGAACGCGCAAGTGGGCTGGCGTCAGTCGCGCTGGGCGGGATCAGCGTATTAGGTTCCCAGATCGCGGGCAGGTCA
>JAXDCU010000329.1:0-3809 GCA_034677645.1 Verrucomicrobiia bacterium | reverse complement strand
GGCGGAATCGCGGGCAAGTCAGTGGGGGCATGCGCTGAACTTGATTTTGCTTGTCGCGGCGTGGGTGGCATGCCCGTGTCCCGAGTCGTTTCCGCATCGGCCACTGAGGAATCCAGTTTATCGTTGGCGTTCGTTTTATCCGTCATCGTATGGCAAAACTAAATATATAAACTACACAATGGCTCGACCGCAAGCAACTGGCCTGAACTTCAACGCAGGGCCATGCGTGTTCCCACTTCCTTTAAGCCTGCCTTTTCCGGCCGCGCCTGACAAGTCAGCAAGAACCCACCTAAATGCGCGCTATTTCACCTTTGATTTGCCACGCCGGGCACTTGATCCGGGAACAAACATGGGTAGATTAGCGGCTGGAACCCTGAGAAGGAGGGCAGGGTCGCGGATCGCAAGGAGCATAAAACCCGATCGGTTCCGTGGATTCCGACTCCAGGCTGTGAAGCGGGTTTTCGTGCCCGCCAAACGGGCTCGAGGTTCCAGTGTCGGTAAGAAACAACAAGGAGGCACCGAAATGAGTATCAGAACCAAGATCAACAAACTGTTCGTCAGTGGTTTGCTGGCGGTCGCCACGGCCGTTCCAGCGGTGAGCACGGTCGTTGAGGCCGGCGATCGAACGACGGGGGACCCGTACGGCGTTTCGAGCGCCAGTCGCTCCGGTGACGAGCGATCGACCGCCGCTCGCACTGCTCGAACCAATCGTTACCCGATCCGAGGAAAACTCAAGTCCGTGGACGTGCAGGCAAACAAGTTCACTCTTGGCGGCCTGGTGAAGGACCGCGTGTTCGTCACTGACAGCCAAACGGTCTTCACGCGCAACGGGAAAGTCGCGAAGCTGGCCGATGGGGTTCGGGGTGACGAAGTGGGCGGTTTGGCTGAGAAACAAGCCGACGGCACCGTGCTGGCAATCAAAGTCCGGTTCGGCCCCAAACCGCGGCAATCTGAAGCGGAGGGTGAACCGGATCGCAAGCAGACCGACAACAAACGCACCGATGAACCGGTGATGGAGTAGTCGCGCTCTCGCATCATAGGAGCCGGTGGATGCCTTCGAGTCCGCCGGCTCGCTTTTCGGATTGTGCTTGCTGGCTGGGAACGCATGAGGCCTAATACCTCCCGGTTTTGCCAGGGCCCGCGGAACGCGGACTTGCCAACCCCGCCAGGGCCGGAAGGCAGCAACGGTCACAAGCTCCGTGTCTGCCGCGGTCACCCTGGCATTTGGTCTTGGAGATGACGGGCTGCCGTTTTCCGGTTGCGTGGGTGGGGGATGTCTTGCTCGGGCCCGTTTGCTTTAGTGGGTGGAGACGATGAGTTACCAGGTGTTGGCGCGCAAGTACCGGCCACAACGGTTTGCCGATGTGGTCGGCCAGGAACACGTCACCCAAACGCTCACAAACGCCATTAACCAGGGCCGGATAGCCCACGCCTATCTGTTCTGCGGTCCTCGCGGCACTGGCAAGACAACCATAGCACGCATCTTCGCCAAGTGCCTGAACTGCACCGGTGGGCCCAAGGTCGCGTTCGACGACGACGACCCCCGCTGCATCGAGATCACGGAAGGCCGCGCGATTGACGTGCTCGAGATCGACGGGGCTAGCAACAATAGCGTCGATCAGGTGCGCGACCTGCGTGAAACCGTCAAGTACGCCCCCGCCGCGTCGCGCTTCAAGATTTACATCATCGATGAAGTCCACATGCTTACGCCGGCGGCGTTCAACGCGTTGCTTAAGACGCTCGAAGAACCGCCGGCGCATGTGAAGTTCATGTTCGCCACGACCGACCCCGAAAAGGTTTTGCCGACGATTCTTTCGCGCTGCCAGCGATTTGATCTGCGCCGCATCCCAGCGGCTCTGATAGTCAAGCACCTCGCTCGCATCGCAAAAGCCGAAAAGGTCCATGTGGAAAACGCGGCCCTTTACGCGGTCGCCCGCGGCGCTGATGGCGCGATGCGGGACGCCGAGTCGACTCTCGACCAACTTATCAACTTCTGCGGCTCGAAAATCGTCGAGACGGACGTGCTTTCAATGTTCGGTCTTGCGGCGCAAGAGCAGCTCCTTGCGCTGGCGGGCGCGGCATGCAAGGGCGATGTCGAAACGGCCCTCCACCAGCTCGACCAGATCGCGCGCTCTGGCAAGGACCTGGGAAAGTTGCTCTCTGACTTGCTCAACCACTTCCGCAATCTCCTCGTATACCAGGTTTCGGGAGGAGACTTGGGCCTCCTGGAAGTCTCTGAAAACGAAGCCGCCACCCTCAAAGACCAGGCGTCTCTGACAAGCGCTGAGACGACCGGCCGCATCCTGGAGTCCCTCGCCGACGCCGAAATGCGCATGCGAGCCGCGGTTTCCAAGAGAATCCTCTTCGAGGTCACGCTGCTAAAAGCTGCGCGCGCTAGAAACGCCGTCAGCATCGACTCGTTGCTCGAGAAACTACACGCGCTGCGCAAAGACGCCGGCTCTGATGCAACCCCACGCGCGGCGCCAGCAGTTCTGAACACGCATGGCGGTCAAGCCGCTCCCGCCAGGGGACCGGACCGACCGACCCGACGGTCCGCGCCAGTCGAGCTCACGTCCGAGAACGACAGGACCCCTGATCCCTCGCCCGCCCCGGCCATCATTTGCCAAGAAACTGAGACAGTCGCCGAGCCTGATCTGGGGGCGCTCTGGAGCGGATTGCTGGACGCGGTGGGGCGCGCCAGTCCATTTACTCGAAGTTACCTTGTCAAAGGCGCCCCAATCTCGTTCGCGGACAACGCGCTTGTTATCGGATTCGAACCGGACTGTGCCGAGTATTTGCCACTGATAGACGTGCCACGCAACCACGCTTTGCTTAAAACCAAACTGAAAGAACTTGGCTTTGCGTCCGGTCAGGTGAAGTTCAAGCGAGTGGAGGCGGGCTCGCTGCCACGCGCGGCCGCCCCCGCGCCGTCGGAGAAGCCGACCGGGACGGAGCCAGGCAAGCTTGACCCGGCGGAGTTCAAGAACGATCCTTTGGTCAAACAAGCGCTCGAAGTGTTCAAAGGCACGATCGCGGATGTCCGTGGCTGACCGGACAGCGCGCTCGTCACGATTGGAGATCAATGCCATGTCCAGTATCGGCAAATTGATGAAACAAGCGACACGCATTCGCCTTCAGATGGAGACGGTGCAGGCGCAGTTGGCGTCTCGCACTGTCGAAGCCAGCAGCGGAGGCGGCGCGGTGAAGGCGACAGCCCGCTGTGACGGCACGCTGGCCGCCATCAAGATCGACCCTCAAGCTATCAACCCAGCCGATGCTCAACTGCTTGAGGACTTGGTGCTCACCGCGGTCAACAGCGCGCTGGAGAAAGCCGCGGAGGTGTCCAAGGCCGAAATGGCTAAGGTCACGGGCGGTCTCGAAATGGCCGGACTCATGTGAACACGCGCCCGCGCCAGATTGTTCCGCGTTCACCAGGCCGATAGCGCATAGCGGAAGCAGTCATTTCCATCGCATTCCATGCCAGCGCTCCCTCCAGCCGTGACCCAGTTGATGGCGGCATTGGGCAAGCTCCCGGGCATCGGACCGCGCAGCGCCGAGCGTCTGGCTTTGCACCTCGTTCAGAGCCCGCGCGAGGTGGTCAGTGAACTTGTCAAGGCCCTTGTCACCGCAAGCGAGCGCGTTGTCACGTGTGAGGTCTGCGGCGCGTTGGCTGAGACCCAGCCGTGCGGGCTTTGTGGTGACCCGCGGCGAGACGCTTCGTTGGTTTGCGTTGTTGAGCGGCCGGTGGACATTCTGCTGATGGAGAAAGCCGGCACTTATCGGGGCCACTTTCACGTGTTGGGCGGCAA
>JAXDCU010000328.1:0-2802 GCA_034677645.1 Verrucomicrobiia bacterium | reverse complement strand
AAACCGCTAGACTACGATCTAGAACAACACAACGAGCGAACGGAGGACAGGAGGTGATGGCAATGGTGGGAATAGACACCTATGTGGGACAAGGGATCTACTCGATTCCGCGAGCCTCCTTCATTGCGCGCGCCAGGCCAGCTGCCGTTCGGCGATGGATTACGAGCAACAGGCGCGAAGACAGACACCGTCAACCCTTGCTCGAGACCGACTACGAACCCGTCGAGGGTCGAACGGCGGTGTCTTTTCTGGACCTCGTCGAGATCAGATTGGTCACCAGGCTTCGTGCGGAAGGTGTCTCCCTGCAAAGACTGCGACAGGCACGCATCCTTCTCAGCGAGCAGTTCGGGATACGTCATCCGTTTGCATGGAGCCAGTTGCGCACTGACGGGCGCGATTTGTTCGCCAAGATACTCGAGGAGGATTCCGAGAGGGTCATCCAAGCCTCCGGAAGGAACAGGGCGAACTACGTACTCCCGGAGGTGGTGGAGCCATACTTCCGCACGATTGACTTCGCCGCAGACAGTCAGATGGCAGAAAGGGTCTACCCGTTTGGCAGAGGTGGGGGCATTCTCATTGATGCCAGAGTCTCTTTTGGGGAGCCTGTTCTGAGCGGTTCGCGAATACCGACTCTTGCATTGGCTGGTTTTGTGCGCGCGGGCGATAGCGAAGTCGACATCGCGAGGTGGTACGGGATTGAGCCAGCAGAGGTAGAAACAGCACGGGCCTTCGAGAGCGGCAAGGAATGGGCCGCGTAGGCTTCTTCTTTGACGAGAACCTCCCCGCCGCCATCGCGAGAGCGTTGATGGCCATCGGGGTGACGTGCCGGAACACTAAGGATGAGAATCTGGAGTCGACGAAAGACATCGAGCTGTTTGACTTCTGTCGGCGAGAACGGCTGGTCTTGGTAACGAAGGATCGCAAGATTCTCAAGAATGCCATCGAGCGAGGCGCCCTGGTGGATTCAGGTATCACTGTGATCAACATCGACGCTCCGAATCTGACACTACGCAGCCTTTTCAGGCTGGTTGTCAAGAACCTTGAGAAGATGGAAAAGACGCTTGGAGACACACATCCCTGTGTCTACAACATGGCCCCGAGGAGCTTCCGCACGATTGACGAGGCTCTAGCCCGCCGCAAGCGGCACTGAAGCAACCGACTGCCACGCTGCCGAGGGCAGACATGCGCCAAATATCCGAGGCCCATGAGGGCAGTCAATCTGGCCTGCGGGAGCTAGTGAAGAGGGCAAACACCGGGCCACATGTGGCTGACAAGTCCGGCGTTGGCTGAATGTTGGCTGGAAAGTAAGATAGCCAACAGTATCTGCAGATGCAGTATTGGCATATGCAGGACCTTTAGGTGGCGGGACCCGGAATTGAACCGGGGACACCATGATTTTCAGTCATGTGCTCTACCAACTGAGCTATCCCGCCACGGGAGCACCGCGACCTTCTGCCACGGTACCACTCACTGGGGCACCAAACCACCGCTCAACGCCGCGGCGCAGCAAAGCGGCGCCGCGTGACGCCTGATGGCTCAGTACCTCATGCGCCCTGAGGCGGGAGCGACGGGACTCGAACCCGCGACCTCCGACGTGACAGGCCGGCGTTCTAACCAACTGAACTACGCCCCCGCGAACAGGTTGCGACATTATCGCATGTCGGCCACCGCAAGCAAGTCCTGAACGCCCGGCTGACCGCCCAGTAACGAAGTGGGCGCAGTAGGATTTGAACCTACGACCCCCTGCTTGTAAGGCAGGTGCTCTCCCACTGAGCTATGCGCCCAGGCTACGGCTCAAGAACCGTCCGGCATGCGAAATGCCCCCAGGGGAATTCGAATCCCCGCCGCCGCCTTGAAAGGGCGATGTCCTAGGCCGCTAGACGATGGGGGCATATTGTGGGCTTCGAAAACCGAAGTCGCGACGTTTTCCGACCGCCCTATCTGGCGCTGGGGCGGCCGGGTCTGTCCTTCGCCTTGACTCGCCGCGCACAGCGCGGGTGATGCTAACACAGAAGCACCCCGGGGCCAACTGTCGAGGGACAATGTGGCCCGGCGTCACAACGTATGTTAGCCTTTCGCCTCAATGAAGACGTCTCCGCGCAGCAGCGTACTGATCGACCTGGCCGCGATCCGCCACAATGTGGCCCACCTGCTTACGCTTCTCGCCCCGCGCACCCGCCTCCTGGTTGCCGTCAAGGCCGACGCTTACGGACACGGCACGCTGCCGGTCGCCCGGTCGGTGGTCGCAGCCGGTGCGCACGGAGTCGCCGTGGCGACAGCCGAAGAAGCGGTCGCGCTTCGTGACGCGGGCTTCCACGAAACCATCCTCGTCATGGGCCCGCTCTACAGCTTCGATCAAGACGAGGAGATGGCTCGCCAGGCAGTCGAGTTCGCTGTTGTGAGCGATCACATGGCGGGAATCCTGCCCGGGCTTCGCGGTTCTAACCTGCATGCTCGAGTTCACGTCAAAATAGATAGCGGCATGAACCGCCAGGGATTGTTCCCCGCTCAGGTGGATGAGTTCCTCGAAAGCATCAGAGATATCCCCGAGATAGAACTCGTCGGGGCCATGACCCATTTCGCCAGTGCCGGCGAGGATGCGGCGAGCATCGATTTTCAGCTTTCCCGGTTTCTCCCGGCGGTGGAGCACGTCCGCCGCTCTTGGCCGGCACTCGTCGCCCACGCGGCAAACAGCGCGGCAACTATGTGCTCGCCGGCATCACACCTCGATATGGTGCGTTGCGGCTGCGCTGTGTACGGCCTCGATCCCTGGCAACAAGACGCGCTCGTTCAGGGACTACA
>JAXDCU010000327.1:0-4247 GCA_034677645.1 Verrucomicrobiia bacterium | reverse complement strand
GGACCAAGCTGGACACGCTTGGGCGCTCCATCGCATCGGCGCGCACTTATGTGCTCTCGCTCACCAACACGCACGGAGTCGCGATTCTCAATCTCGAAGAGAAGATGCGCAAAGACCTGCTCGACGTGATGCTGCCGCGGGCTGAGAAGAAGGAATAGTCACTGCTGTTCCAGCATACAGATCATGAAACCCAATCCTGTCACACTCGTCACCGGCTTGATTGTGCTGCTGCTGTTCTTGGCGATGCTGTTTTGTTTCCAGGTGCGCCAGACCGAAGTCGTGGTCGTCACGACATTTGGCCGGTACGCCCGGACAATAACCGAGCCAGGCCTGAACGTACGCTGGCCATGGCCAATCCAAAACCTGCACCGCTTCGACAACCGCATCCACAATTACGAAAAACACTACGAACAGACAACAACCCGCGATAGCCGCACCATTCTCGTAGACGTCTTCGTCGGCTGGAAAATCAGCGAACCGCGCGTCTTCCTCGAGCGTTTCGGAGGCGAGATGAACCGCGCCGAGGAAAGCGTCGAGGTCCTCCTCCGCGCCGCCAAGAATGGAGTCGTGGGCCAACATCCGCTCAGCGACCTGATCTCGCCCAACGCGCAGGACCTCAAGTTCAGAGAGATGGAGAAAGAGATGCTTGATAGCATCAAAACCAGAGCGCTCGAAAGCTACGGAATCGAAATAGTCCTGCTCGGAATCAAACAGCTCGGTTTGCCGCAAGGCGTGAGCGAGAAGGTGTTCGAACGAATGAAAGCCGAGAAGGACCTTCTGGTTAAGCAATACCAAGGCGAAGCCGCCGCCGAGGCCATCCGCATCCGCTCCGAGGCCAATCTGGAACGGGAACGCATCCTCGCCGAAGCCGACAAGCAGTCCCGCATCATACGCGGCGAGGCCGACGCTCAATCCGCGCGTTACCTCAAGACGTTCGAGCAGGAACCTGACTTGGCGGTTTTTCTCCTGAAACTGAGCGCGCTTGAACAGGCACTCAAGGACCGCGCGACGTTGATCCTGGACACGCGCACGACACCGTTCGATGTGCTGCAAAGCGAGCCTGGGACCGCGGAACGCAAGCGCTGAACCGAATTCCATGAGCGAACCAGCCCAACCTGATATGGAGCGGCCCGACCGCCAGACGCCGGCCGACAGCGGTTTGGATACGCGGGCGCCAGCCACGTTCGAGGATGCCAGTTCTCAGGCGCTTTCCGAAGCGCTGCGCAGCAGTTTCCGTATCGTCCGGTTCATAATGGCCGGGCTTGTCCTTCTATTCCTCTGTTCGGGCGTATTCATCGTTCAGCCCAACGAGCAGGTCATCCTCCTGCGCTTTGGCAAACCGGTCGGGAAAGGCGACCAGCGGTTGTTTCAACCCGGTTGGCACTGGGCATATCCATACCCGATCGACGAGAAGGTCCGCATACGAACCGGCCAAAGCCAGACCGCCACATCATCCACCGGCTGGTACGCGATTACACCGGAGATGGACGTAACCAACGCCGCGCCGACCGCCTATGGCTACCTCCGTCCCGAAGCGGACGGGTATGCTCTCACCGGCGACGGCGGCATCATCCACGTCCGCGCCACGATCAAGTATCGGGTCAGCAAACCGCTCCGATATCATTTGGACTTCGCGGACGTGCCGGTTCTTCTAACTAACATCGTTAACGAGGCGATCTTGTTCGCGTCCGCCAGGTTCACGGCCGATGCGGCCATCTATAAGGACAGACCAGGTTTTCGGGATGCGGTGATCGAGCGCGTCCGCGAGCAGGCGGAGAGTTTTGACCTCGGAATCACTCTCGAACCTAGCGACGTGGAAGTGATTCCACCGGCGGACTTGTTCGACGCCTACACCAAAGTGAACAACGCCGAGGAACAAAGAGGCACCGAACTGAGCAAGGCCAGAAGCTACTATGACGAAACGACTCGCACCGCCGTCGGCCAAGCCAAGGCTCTCATCAACAGCGGCATGGTCAGCAGCAATTGGCTGATCGCCCAAGTCGTTGCCGATGCCCGCGCCTTCACCGAGCAATTGCCAACTTACCGCGACGACCCGGACTTGTTCAAACGCCGGCTTTTGGCCACGACAATGGAACGAGTCCTGACCAACGCGAATGTGAAATTCGCGCTGCCAGATCAGTTCAATGAACTCCGCCTCCAACTAACCCGAGAACCCGAGAAGATCGAGTCCAATGAGCCGCGATGACCACTCAGGGCCGATCGTGATGGCCCGCCACTCTTAGCCATGCAGGTCACTTCACTACTAAGCCGCCGCGCCAGTGCCAGCTACGACGCGCACGAGCACGCACTCCTCCCCGGCAGCGAGCACGAGCATCTACCAGTCAGACTCTCTCAGACGCTCGCCGGACTGGCTTTCATAATCAATTCATACTTGGTCGAGTGGCTCTTCCCAGGCGGTCGGATGGCGGCCAGCGCCAGCGCGCTCGTCGGCGCGGTCATCCTTGGCACGCCCATTCTGTGGACCTCGGTCAAGGACCTGCGCCGCGGCATTCTGAGCATCAACGAGCTGGTCAGCATCGCCGTGCTCGCGGCTTTTGCCGAGGGCGGATTCACCGCGGCGGGTGAAGCAGCGGGCTACCAGACGGCTGGGATTGTGGCGTTTTTCATGTTGATGGGCGAGATCATCGAAACTCGCACCGCGGCTGGCGCCCGCGCGTCGATCGAATCGCTAATCAAACTTGCCCCAACCAAGGCCCGCCGACTCCGGCAAGATGGAGGCGAAGACGAAGTGGCGGCTCCCGATCTCCAGGTGGGTGATGTCATCCGAATCAGGCCCGGTGACAACGTGGCGGCCGACGGCGCGATCGTTTCGGGCGAAGGTTCTTTCAACCAGGCCACTATCACGGGCGAGTCACTGCCAGTCGACAAGAGACCGGGCGACCAGGTTTTCGCGGGAACGCAAAACTTGACTGGCGTGCTCGAAGTCCGGGTCACACGCGCTGGCGAAGACACCACGCTGGGCCGGGTGCGCGAGCTGATCCTCGCCGCCGAGAAAACCAAATTCCCATTTATGCGCATAGTTGACCAATACATGGTTTACTACACGCCGTTGGTATTGCTCATTGGCGCGCTTGTCTGGGCTTTCACGCACGACCTCAAACGCGTCATTGCCGTCCTGGTCGTCTCGTGTCCATGCGCTTTCATTTTGGCCTCGCCCTCAGCCATGGTGGCAGCGCTATCCGCGGCGGCCCGGCTCGGCATTCTGATCAAGAACGTGGCCGACCTCGAACTTGCGGCCCGGATAAACGCTTTCATTTTCGACAAGACCGGCACGCTCACGACCGGGCGCCTGGCTGTCAGTCGGCTGGCTCCGCACGGTGACGTCAAGCCAGCGGAACTTCTTCAGATGGCCGCTTCAGCGGAGAAGTACAGTAACCACCCGGCTGCCAAAGCCATGGCTCAGCTCGCTGCTGAAGCGGGCGTCCCACTCATCGAACCGCGGGACTTCAAGGAAACCGCAGGACGCGGCATTACGGCGGAAGTCGATGGAGCTCGAGTGATTATCGGCCGCGCGCAATGGCTCAAAGACAAAGGCCTGAGCGAGGACGTGATGAAGTCCGTGGATTTGGACGAGAATGAAGGTGTGAGTCTCGTTTTCGTGGCGCGCGACAACCGGTTCATCGGTTGGATTGGCCTCCGTGACGAGACGCGCCAGGAAGCCAAAGGTTCTTTGCGGAGCCTGTTGGCCGCCGGCGTCCGGCGCATATCAATGGTTTCTGGCGACCGCCAGCCCGTTGCGGCGCGCGTGGCACGAGAGATTGGCTGTGAAGAAGTGATGGCCGAGTGTCTGCCTCAGAACAAAGTCGAGTTCGTGCGCCAGATGCGCGACAAAGGCTACCGTGTCGCGGTCGTCGGCGACGGCGTCAACGACGCGCCGGCACTCGCGGCTGGGGATATGGGGATCGCCATGGGCGCGGCTGGCAGCGAAGTGGCGATTCACAGCGCGACCATCGCGCTCATGAACAACGACCTGCGTCGCCTCCCGTTTCTCGTGAAACTCTCCCGAATGACGCGGAACGTGATAAACCAGAACTTTCTTTTCGGCGTCTTCTTCATTGTGGGCGGTCTTACGTTGGCGGCCTTTGGTTACATCAGCCCGATAATCGCCGCGTTCATGCACAACATCGGATCCCTGATCGTCGTGTTCAACAGCGCAAGGCTCGTCCGCCAGGGCGAGGAGCTCGAACCATTCCAAGCCGGTCAAGAGGTCCAAGGCTCATCGGCGT
>JAXDCU010000326.1:0-23821 GCA_034677645.1 Verrucomicrobiia bacterium | reverse complement strand
AGAGGGTAAGTGCCCTCCTGTTCGATCGGGTTTTGCGTTGCCAGCACCAGGAACGGCTCGTCGAGTTTGAAGGTCTGGTTGCCTATTGTCACCTGCTTCTCCTGCATCGCCTCGAGCAACGCGCTCTGGACCTTGGCGGGAGCACGGTTGATTTCGTCCGCGAGGATCATGTTCGCGAAGATCGGCCCTTTGCGCGTGGTGAACTCGCCAGCCCTGTATATCTGAGTCCCGATGACGTCGGCGGGAAGCATGTCCGGCGTGAACTGGATGCGCGAGAAGCGCGCGTCCAGGCAAGCAGCCAGCGACTTGACCGCCAGCGTCTTTGCCAGACCCGGAACGCCTTCGAGCAAAAGATGGCCGTTTGCCAGCAGACCTATCACCATTCGCTCCACGAGATACTTCTGTCCAACGATCACCTTCGAAATCTCGGAAAGCAGCGGAGCGACAAACGTGCTCGATCTCCGGACCTCGTCGTTGATTGCCGTGATACCAGTGTTCATGTTTGAGGACATTACGATGCGATTGACACAAAAACCACCGGCGACGTTCATCGTCCGCCGCCGCCCGGCGCCCCTGTGACGCCACCGCCATTTTGCATTCTGACGCCATTTTGAGCAATAGCCCACAACCGCGTGTACTTCTCGTCGGCCACTTTGCAGTCGGCTTCGATCTGCTGACGGAGATCGGCGAGTGTGGGGAATCGTTTTTCGGAGCGGAGTTTCGCGAGCAAGCACAGCTCGATTCCCTGGCCGTAAATCTCACCTTCGAATCCGAGCAGGTGGACTTCGACCCGCAACCGAGGTCTCCGGGACCTCAGAGTGGGACGATAGCCGATGCTGAGCAGCGCCGGTCCTGACCAGGATGTGAGCCACGCATGGGCAACATAGACGCCGTTTGGCGCCAAAGCCATGCCCTCCATCGACAGATTCGCGGTTGGAAAGCCAAGTTTTCGCCCCAGCCTGTCCCCAGTCACGACGGTGCCCGCCATGGTGTAAGGGCGTCCGAGGAGCTCGCGGGTACCCGCAAGATCGCCAATGCTGATATGGTGCCGGACGCGTGTGCTGCTTATCGGCTGGCCTTTCCACGTCACCGGCTGCAGGGCCTCGACGACGAATCCGAGCTCGCGCCCCAGCGCGCTGAGCAACCCAACGGACCCTGAACGTCGATGGCCGAAGCGGAATCGGTCACCCACGATCACGGTGCGAAGAGCCGGGAAGTCGCGCGCAAGACCACGTGCGAACACTTCGCCGCTCTGTTTGCTGAATGCGCGGTCAAATCGGATCAGCCATGTGGCGCTAACACCTAACGATGCGATGGCGTTCAGGCGCTGGTTCAATGTTTGGATGGCCAGAGGCGCCTTGTCGGGATACAGCAGCACGGAGGGGTGCCTGTCGAAGGTCGCGACAACCGCGCGCGCGCGTTCCGAGCGCGCAAGTTCAATGGACCTTCTGATTACGGCCTGGTGTCCGAGGTGGACGCCGTCGAACATGCCAAAGGCCATGCACAACGGTTCCGCCGCATTCTTCCACTCGCCAGGTTGTGTAATTACGTCCACTCGAAAAAGAGGAGCAGCCACTCGGATGAGGCACTTTCATCCCGGTTCGCTCAGTTTGAAGAACGGGATGACATTTGCCGCCAATTCATCGGGTGCCATGGCCAGTATTTGGGCCAAGGGCAGAGCATTTTGAACCTTAAATCGCCCAACCTCGAGCCGCCTCAGGCACGCCAGGTGCGCCCCGCATCCGATCTTGATGCCAAGATCATGCGCCACGCTCCTCACGTATGTGCCTTTCGTGCACGAGATGCGGAAGGCGCCCGTTGGCTCGCTGTAGTCCGTAAACCGGAAATCATAGATGTGAACCAAACGCGGCTTGCGCTCAACTTCCACCCCTTTGCGAGCCAGTTTGTACAGAGGCACTCCGCCGACTTTTGCCGCGGACACCATGGGCGGCGTCTGCATTATGTCGCCGACGAACGCTCCTGCCGCGGCGTTCAGCTCGTCAAGCGTCAGAGGCGGCACTGGCATCGTGGCGGTTATCTCACCGTCGGCGTCGTACGTGTTAGTGCTCTCACCCAACTTGATCTTGCCAGCGTAGACCTTATCAGCCGCCATCAGTCGGTCGGAGAGTCTGGTTGCGCGGCCCAGCACGATTATCAAAAGGCCGTCAGCCTTCGGATCGAGCGTGCCGCAATGTCCGACTTTCCGGATGGTAAACCTGCGCCGGATCGCGTCCACGACGTCATGGGAAGTGGGGCCCGAAGGCTTGTCGACCAACAGAGCACCGTCTAGCGGACTTGACGCGGGCTCAACCATGGGCTCAACACTGGCCGGCGAGCGCCCGGCGAATGGCGGCCAGAACCCGCCGTTGGACGGACAACGGTTTGCCTAAGACGCGGGCGCCAGCGGCCGCGGCGTGCCCCCCGCCTCCGAATTGGCCCGCGATCAGGTTGACATCCACTGTAGGGCGTTTTGATCGAAGGCTGATGCGGATTGACTCGGACTCGATTTCCTCGAACACGCAGGCCACGACCACCGGTTCAATCGCGCGCAGGTGGTCGATGAGACCCTCGGAGTCCTCGGGATCGGCGCCCGATCTAGCGAAATCCGCCGGCCTGAGCCAGAAGTAAGCAATCTGGTTGTTATGCGACAGGCGGAAGCGGCTGAACAGATGGCGCAGAAGTCTCACGCGCGACAGAGGAAAAGAGTGATAAACCTCCTGGCAGATGTTGCCGAGATTTGCGCCGAGTTTGACAAGCTCACCGGCAACGGCAAACGTGACCGGGCGCGTGGACGCGTACTGGAAAGAGCCCGTGTCGGTCGAGACCGCGGTGAACAGGCAATCCGCGATCCGCGGACTGATTGGCCAGCCGGCGTGCTTCAGCAGGCGGAAGATCAGTTCGCCGGTCGAGGGCTCATTGCAGCGGACCCAGTTGATGTCGCCGAAGCGGGTGTTGCTGGGGTGGTGATCGATATTGATCAGGACGCGACGGCTCTCAATGAAGCGACCGGCCGATCCAAGCCGTTCGTAGCTCGCCGAGTCAACGGCGATCACACAGTCGAACTTTCCGTTTGGACGGGGTCGTTCGATCATCCGCTGCTTGTCAAGAAACGCCAGCTTGTCCGGGGCGGGGTCTTCGTTCCAGACCGATACGTTCTTGCCCTGCTGGCGCAGCGCCAGTGCCAGGCCGAGTTGCGCGCCAATGCAGTCGCCGTCCGGACGCACATGGCCAACCACGCATATGGCCGCGGCGTCCTGGATGGCTTCCAGAATGCGGGCGACGATGCGTGGCGTTCTTATTTTCATCCGTATGAATTGCTCGCGAGGCCCACTTGAGGTCAGCGCCCGCGCGCCTGACTCAAGTGTGCTCAGACGGCTGCGTCTTCTCAATCTCGCCGAGGATTTGCAGTACGCGGTTGCCGCGTTCGACGGAGTCATCGGCCACGAACCGCAGAGCAGGCGTGTACTTGAGGATGACCGCTCCGCCTATCAAGCTCTGAATCCGTTTCCGGTACTGCGCGAGCAGAGCCAGGCCCTGTTGCCGTTGCTCCGGCGATCCGAGAATCCCGACATAGACCGTGGCTGTCCGAAGGTCGCCAGCCAACGCCACGTCATTGACGGTAATCAAACCGCTTTCGGTTGCGGGGAGCTCGCGCAACAAGATTTCGCTCAACTGCCTTTTGAGCAGTTCACGAACGCGCTCGTGTCGCCGGTTATGCATCAGCACATCTCGCGGGCATGGAACCGCTCCTCAGAGCTTCTGAGGCACTTTCTCCATCGAGTAACACTCGATCACATCGCCCTCGGCAAAGGCATCGAACCCGCTCATCCGAATCCCGCATTCCATTCCAAATCGCACTTCGCCGACCTCATCCTGGAATCTGCGCAGGCTTTGAATGATGCCGTCGAACACATGCGTTCTGCGGCGGACAACTCGGGCTTTGCCTTTTACGATGCGACCGTTGGCCACGAGGCACCCAGCGACATTGCCGCCTTTTGAGAGCGCAAACACTTTGCGAACCTCGGCGGAGCCGAGCAGGACCTCCTTCTCCAGCGGCTCCAACAGTCCTGCCATGGCATCGCGCACCTGGTCGATCAGCTCATAGATAATCTCATAGAGCCTGATTTCGACATGCTCGGTTCTCGCCAATTCACCCGCGCCGGGGTCCACGCGCGTATGAAAACCGAGGATTACCGCCCGCGAAGCCGAGGCGAGCAGGACGTCCGACTCGTTGATCGTTCCCACGCCGCTGTGAATGACTTCGAGCGCCACTTTCGTGGATTCGGTCTTGCGAAGGGCATCGACGATGGCCTCGACGGAACCCTGGGCATCTCCCTTGACGACCAGCTTAAGCGACTTGACCGAGCCCTTGTCGAGCTGGTCCATGAGGTCCATGATAGTCATTCTGGCACGCGGTTCATCCTTTTGGACTCTGGCGATTTGTGCCCTATCCTCGCATAGCTCGCGCGCGTTACGTTCACCCTCAACCACGTTGAACTCAACGCCGGCCTCGGGCACGCCGTTGAGCCCCAGTATCCTCACCGCGGCGGACGGGCCCGCTTTCTTGAGACGCCTGTTGTCCTCGTTGATCAGGGCCCTAACTCTCCCGTAGTACTTGTCGCAAACGACGACATCCCCCACCGCCAGAGTCCCTTTGCGGACAAGGACGGTTGCAATGGGCCCGCCTGCTTCGAGACCGGACTCGATCACGTTGCCCGAACCCGTGCGGTCGGGATTGGCCCTTAGATCGAGCATCTCGGCTTGCAGCAGAACCGACTCGAGCAGCTTTTCGATTCCCTGCTTCATCAAAGCCGAAACTTCAACGAAAATCGTGTCCCCACCCCAGTCGTCGGGCACCAGACCCCTTTCCTGAAGTTGCTGCCTGACGCGCATCGAATTGGCGTTGGGATGATCGCACTTGTTGACCGCCACAACGATCGGGACGTTGGCGGCCTTTGCATGGCTGATGGCTTCGAGCGTCTGAGGCATGACACCGTCATTCGCGGCCACGACCAACACAACGATGTCCGTCACGGTCGCGCCACGGGCTCGCATCGCGCTGAACGCGGCATGGCCGGGAGTGTCGAGAAAGGTGATCTGGGCGGTTTGGCCAGGTTTGTCCGGCCGCTGCACTTCGATCGTGTACGCTCCGATGTGCTGAGTGATGCCCCCAGCCTCGCCGGCCACGACGTTGGACTTGCGGATGACGTCAAGCAAAGTCGTCTTGCCATGATCGACATGCCCCATGATCGTCACAACCGGCGCCCGCGGCTTCAACACTTCCAGCTTCTCGTCATCTTCAACGACCAGCTTCTTAGTCTGTTGCTTGTGTACCCCAGCTCCCTCCACACGTCGTTCGAGCTTGAATCTGAAGTTGTGCCTTGCGCACACCCGCTGCGCCATCGCGGGATCAATCGGCTGATTGACCGTGGCAAAAACACCCATCTCCATCAGATCGGCTATCACCTGAAACGGCTTCTTCTTGAGCGCCTCGGCAAGATCACGCACCGTCACTGGCGGCTTGAGCGTGATTTCCTCGCCGGTCGCAACTTGTATCGGCGGAAGGGTGGGATGACGACCCGATTCCCGTCCTAGCCCAGCCACACTCCCTGCCCCCGACCTTTGCGCCGCGCCCGTGGGGAGTCCTGACGGCGGAACAGCAGGCCTTGGTTCTCGTCCGCGACTGGTATCCGCCCTGCCAGCTGGCGTCCGCGCCGAGGGACGGGCTCCAGGCCTCTCGGCAGGCCGAGGCCGAACTGGGAGTTGGATAAAGCCAACCTTGTCACCCACCTTCGGCTGTGGTGGCGACGGTGGTGGCGCTGGCGGAGGCGGCGGTGCGGGGGGCGCAGGTGCTTCGGGAGCCGCAGGAGGCGCGCCGGGAACTGGAAGGCCCGGTTCGACGGGGGCGGCTGGGGCTGGTTGTTTGTCGGCGCCCGTGGTTTCAGGAGCAAGAGACGCCGAAGGTATCGGAACCAAGGGTTCCATTTGAGGTGCTGCTTCGGCCCGGGACACGGCAGGGGCGAGCGCTTCCACGGGCGCCATCAATGTCGGCTCTGCAGAAGGCAATTCAGCAGGTGGCGGGACGGGAGGCGGAGCGGCAATGGGCGCCTCCTGCGGGGGAGATATCAAAGGCGCGACAGGAGCGACTGCCGGCTGGGAGACGTCTGCTGGCGGTTGAGCAGGAGGCTGAATGGCGGTGGGAACGGTTGGGGCTGGGGCGGTTGGTGCACTTGGTGCAGGCGGTTCTTTCGGTGCCGGGGCAGGAGGGGGAGTTGGAGTGACCGGAGGCGCTGGTTTGTAGCCCAGTTGCTCTTCGAGGTATTCAGCGGTGATCTTGTCCAGAGTGCTGGACGCGACACGTGCGTTTGCGATGCCCAGCTCCTTGGCCTTTGCCAAGACCACTTTGCTCTCGACTCCTACTCTCTTCGCGATGTCGTAAATTCTGACCGGCATAGTTCACAAGACCGCCGCTGTGGGCATCGTTGGCCCATTACAGGTCCGCTGCCATTCCGCCAGGGCATCAGCGCCACCCGGAGCGCAGTTTTCTGCAATGCGAAGGCTGGCTACTGGTCGGCGGGTGGCGTGCCGACGTCCAGAGTCCGGCGCTGCGCCTCAGCTCTGGCTGACTCGAGAATCGCCGAGGCCGATTCGCCGATTTCGGGAATCTCAGCCAAGTCGGACACCTCGCCCTGCAAGAGGTCTTCCAACCCCAGAAAACCGTGATGGACAAGAGCATCCGCCTGTGTTTCCGTGATCCCCGGAATCAGAGCCATCGTGTTGACTGCCTGGGCAACCTTCTCCTCAAAACCCATGACTGTGACCGGCTCAGACTCGATATCCACTTCCCATCCAGTCAACTTCGAGGTCAAACGCGCGTTCTGGCCTCTTTTGCCGATAGCAATGGAAAGTTGATCGGAACTAACCAGGATGCGAACCCTCTGAGAGGCCTCGTCGATTTCAAATGACTTTAGCTTGGCCGGAGCGAGCGCGTTAGTGAGCAGCGCTCTTATGTTGTTGTCCCACCGGATTATGTCCACCTTCTCGTTGTTCAACTCGCGAACGATGTTCTTGACGCGCTGCCCGCGCAAACCCACGCACGCGCCCACGGGATCGACTTTCTCGTTTCGCGAGTAAACAGCCATCTTGGTCCGAAAACCGGCTTCGCGCGCGATCGCCTTAATCTCGATTGTTCCATCCGAAATCTCGGCGACCTCAAGTTGAAACAGCTTCACCACAAACTGCGGGTCCGCCCTTGACAGTATTATTTCCGGCCCGTGAGGCGTGTTCTCGACCGCCTTCACATAACAACGCAGCCGTTCGCCGATTTGGTACTCTTCGGTTGGAACCCGTTCGCGATTGGGCAAGAGCGCCTCGTAACGCCCCAGGTCGACGATCACGTCCGACCGCTCAAACCTCCGCACAACGCCACTAACGATGTCCCCGGCACGATCCTTGAACTCAGCGAAGATGAGGGCCTTCTCCGCCTTCCGTAAGTGCTGCATCAGCGCCTGTTTCGCGTATTGAGATGCAATCCGGCCAAAGCCTGTGGGGGTCACTTCCACTTCAACCTCTTCGCCCAACTGCGCATCGGACCTTATCCGCCGCGCGTCCGCAACCGAAACCTGGTCGTGTTTCGATGTCACTCGGTCCGTAACAACTAACTTGGCCCATGCCTTGATGTCGCCGCTCTTGGAATCGATGGTGCAGCGAAGCTCGCGCGCAGGTCCAACCGCCTTCTTGGCAGCGGACACAAGCGCGTCCTGCACGGCAGTGAGCAGTATTTCTTTGCCGATGCCCTTCTCCCGCTCCCAGAATTCGAGCACCGCGAGCAATTCATTGTTCATACGCAGTCCCCGTGCGGGGAACAAAAAAGCCGGCAGAAACGAGCTCTCCGACTTTGCGCGCTGGGCAATCCAGCAATCAGTTCAGTATCGGCTTGGAGCATAGGTCACTAGAAAACCTTCGTCAAGCCGAATTCCCCATTTTAGTAACCTTCTCTCCTTTTTCTCTCTCGATCGGAACGGGTAACGCTGGGGAATCTCGACAGAGGCAGCAGCACTCTGGCAGGCTGTGGGCGTGGGCATGTCGATCCGCCAGTTTGAAGAAATGCGAGAGCGCCTTGCCGGCCGACGGAAGGCGTCTTTCGCAATGGAGAAACCAGCGCAGGCAACCGCCAGAACCCACTCCATGATCTTGGGCATCGACCCGTCACTGCGGGGCACTGGGTACGGAGTGATACGGGTGGCTCGTGCCGTTCCACAAGCAGTAGCCCAGGGCGTAGTGCGGTGCCCAGCCGTCTGGGAGCGATCGATGTGTCTGGCGACAATCAGCCGTGAAATCCGCGAGGTGCTGCGGCGCTGGGAACCGACCGTGTGTGTATTTGAGGGCCTGTTCCACGCGCGAAATCTGCGAACGGCGATCATCATGGGCGAGGCGCGAGGAGCGAGCTTGGCGGCCGCGTCGGAAGCCGGCGTCGAGGTTTACGAGATGGCGCCGCGTCGAGTCAAACAGGCGATTGTCGGATACGGCGCGGCCGATAAACTAGCCGTGGCCAAGATGGTGCAACGAAGACTAGGATTAGCCGAGACACCCGCGGCGGACGCGGCGGATGCGTTGGCGTTGGCGCTGGCGTACAGCCAGGAGCAAGGCCACTACGCACTGAGAGGGCTCAAGCGCTTATGATCACGTTCTTGGAGGGAACACTTGTGGATGCGTTGCCGACCCAGGCTACCCTGGATGTTCATGGCGTGGGTTACGCGGTCATGATCCCACTCTCGTCCTATGAGAAACTGCCGCCGGTGGGCGGCAAAGTGCGGCTGTTGACCCATCTGGTCGTCCGCGAGGACTCACACACACTGTACGGATTCGTTTCATCCGCGGAGCGTGACCTGTTTCGTCTCCTGACCAATACGGTTAGCGGGATCGGGCCGAAGATTGGGCTGAACATACTCAGCGGCATGAATCCCACGGCTTTCCGAGGCGCGGTGGCGAGTGGCGATGTGAGGGCTCTCTCGCGCATCAGTGGCGTTGGCAAGAAGACCGCGGAACGCATAGTGGTTGAGCTGCGGGACAGGGTCGGCGTGGCTGCGGGGTGGGAAGCAAGCTCCGCGCGGCTTGCGCTCTCGCCAAGCGATCAGAAGCTTAACGACGCTGTGCTTGCTCTGCTGGCCCTGGAATTCAAGGCGGCCCAAGCTCAGGACGCGGTGAAGAGCGCGCAGGCACTGCTAGGGCCCACCGCCACTGTCGAGGAACTGGTTCGAGCGGCTCTAAAGAAAGGCGCGTGATGAGCGGCACCGAGTCGCACCTCACGGAATCGTCAAGCTCATCAGGCGGGCGTTTCGTACCTCGGCAGGCTAACTTGATCGACAGGGTTGGCGCGGCGGTTGTTTGCGTCTTGGTGCGATCGCTCGATGCCACGCTGCGTTATTCATGGACGGTCCATGCGAGCGCGGAATCGGCCATCAGGTCTGGTCCCGTGATTTACGCGACCTGGCATAACCGGTTGGCTTTGTCATTGAGATTGTATGAGCGGTCGTGCCGGTTGTATCGGCAGTCCGGCCGCTGGGCCACCGAGACCCCGCGCTTGGCTGCCATGGTCAGCGCGAGTCGCGATGGAGCTTTCATGGCTCGCGTGCTTGAGCACTTCGGCGTCCAGCCGGTCCGTGGAAGCAGCAGTCGACGAGGCCCGCAGGCACTACTCGAACTGATCTCATGGGCGGAGCGCGGATATGATCTCGCGATCACGCCTGACGGCCCGCGCGGTCCGCGGTACGTGGTTCAAGAAGGTGTTGTGGCGGTTGCGCAGGTCACGGGCATGCCGATCGTGCCAGCAAGTTACCATGTCCCATGGAAATACGCGCTTCCGAGCTGGGACCGTTTTCAAGTGCCACTGCCGTTGAGCCGTTGCGCCCCGCACTTCGGCGAGCTCCTGTGGGTGCGTCGCGACGCCGGAAGCGCGGAGCGCGAGGAGGCAAGGGTGATCTTGGAGCGTCGGCTGCGGTCAATGACCATCGACACGCCCTGATCCTGGCATGCATCGTCGGTGATCGGTCGACGAACCAGTCGCCGGACTGGAGGCGGAGGAATCGGGGCAAGGCCGAGTCCGGGCTACCGCGGGCCAGTGCCAGGCGGCGCATTGGTTGGAGCGAGAATCGTGGACGAGCCGTCGCGACGGATTTCAACATTCAGGTCCGGGCTTTGCTTTGCGTCGGCGGCTGGCTTCCTCATGCCACCCTGCAGCAGAGCGGCGCCTTTCTTGGGCTCGCCGTAAAGCCCAAGTCGAATCCATTCAAGTCGGCGAGAGAGCGCGAGGTCTTCCTTGAGCTTTCTCACCTGCTCACGCAAGACAACGAGGTCGCTGAACTTCCGTTCCAGCTCAGCTTTTTCGGCTTGTAGCCGCTTGAGTTCCTTGAGCAGGAACTCGCGGTCGCCTTCAGACTTGGCAAGTTGCTGTTCAGTGTCGGAAATCTTTCCCTCGAGATCGGCGATGGCGGCCTTCATGTCGTTGGCCTGCTTGTCAAGCGTCAGGTTCTGAGTCTCCAGTTGACCAATGCGCGTGTCGCGTTTCTCGATCTCGGACTTCGCTGCATCGAGCTGTTCCTTGGTTTCTCTGACCTCGCTCTGCGTGAGGGCCAAGTTAGTGCGGACTTGGGTAAGCTGGGCGGAGGTTTGGTCAAGCTCGGCGACCTTGCCTTTGAGCTTCTCCGCGAGCGTGGCGCTTTCCTCGGTCTTGGCAGTGAGTCTTGCGCTGGTCTGGTCCCACTGGTTAGAGAGATACTGGATTGTGGCGTCGTCGTTGTTCTTTTGCCTGACGGCGCTCTTGTGACGCAAGACGATGCCCACGATCAGGGCCACGCAAACAACCGCCAACAGCACGATGACCGTTTTCGGTTTCATGGACCGTATTGTGTGATTCCCGGGATGGGTTGCAAGTCAGAAACAGAGAGCCGAGGTTCGTTTCGTCTGAAAGTCAACGCCGTGCCTCTTGCATTGGCGCGGCCCGCGCCTACTATTTGGGCGTGCAGATTCCAGCTGAGGTGCCGGCGATGATCCTGCCGCGGGTGACTCTATTTCCGCAGGCGATGCTGCCGCTATATCTTTACGAGCCTCGTTACCGCCAGATGTTGGCGGACAGCCTGGACGGCGACAGGATGTTCGCGGTGGCGATGCAGAGGTCGCGGTCGAAGCGCGAAACACCAGCTCGTGTGGCCGGACTTGGCCTAATCCGCGCCGCCGTTACCGGGGCGGATGGGACATCCTATGTGATTCTGCAAGGCATAGCGCGCATTGAGCTCAGGCGAGTG
This sequence comes from Verrucomicrobiia bacterium, assembly GCA_034677645.1. GTDB lineage: Bacteria > Verrucomicrobiota > Verrucomicrobiia > Limisphaerales > J093 > JAAYVR01. The sequence goes on along the minus strand of JAXDCU010000326.1, from coordinate 12,518 downwards.
ATTCGCTATCGTCCTTACCGGTTGTACCAAGTGCACCGCATGCCGACGGAACTCAAATCGAGCGTGATCACGCATGCGCTGGCTTCAAAGGTGCTCGAGCTCGTGAGCGAGCGGATCGAGCTTGGGATTGATCAGCTTGCCGAGCCGCTTCCTGAATCGCTCTCACCGCTGCTCGAACTATCCGGTGGGCCCGGCGAGAAACCTCCGGCCGTATGGATTCTCCAGCAGGTGCTCAAGCAACTGGCGAAGCTTGACGACCCAGAGCAACTTGCCGATGTAGTGTCCGCGACGCTCTTGCCCGAGCCTTCCGAGCGGCAGATCATTCTGGAGACGCGCAGCATAGACGAGCGGCTGCGGTTTCTTGTTGGCTTTCTGCTCGCGGAAATTCGGCATCAGAAAAAGAAGTAGCATGAAAGAACCTATGCCTTCGAAAGAGAACCATAGCGCGTGCTCGGACTCAATCCGCCAGAGCGCGCTGTTTGCCTCGCTAGTCTCACAGCAAGCCAACATGGCATTGATGTTCCTTGGCCGCCTGCCGACCGAGGGCGGCGACAAGCCGCCCGTCGACCTGGACATGGCTCGAGTGTGCATAGACACATTGGAGATGATTGAGGCCAAAACCCGCGGCAATCTCACTCCACAGGAACTCGACTTGCTCCAGCGCCAGCTTACCGCCCTCCGCATGTGTTTCGTTGAAACAGTCGATGCCGCCACCCCGCAGCCAATGGAAACAAGTCGATCCCCGGCACCTGAGCCGAATCCGGAGAGCGGCGCCTCCGGCAAAACACCCCAAAGCGACGGTGAAGATCGTAAACGCTTCGTGAAGAAATACTGAACGGGTGAGAACAAACCGGACGGCGCGTGCTTCCGCGGTCCGCTCAGAGCGAGAATCGATTCAATGGAATCGCTCGACTTGCGGTGGGGCATGTTTTAGCTTTGCGCGCAGTGGATCGTGTCGCCCTGAGTTTTGGCAGCCTCAAGATCACATGGTATGGCATCTGCGTGGTCACTGGCATGGTGATAGGTCTATGGACTGCAGGGCGGCGCGGATGGCGTGACCGGATTGCTCCGGAAGCGATAGTTGACCTGGGCCTTTGGCTCATACTCGGTGGGATTGTCGGGGCGCGAGCTTGGTACGTAATTGCGTACTGGGAGGAAGAGTTCGCGAGGCGTCCGCTCTGGGAAATGTTGGCGACTTTTCATGGCGGGCTTGTTTTTCATGGTGGATTGCTTGGCGCTTCGCTGGCCACTGTCTTCTATGCTCGGAAACGCAAGCTTCCTCTCTGGAAACTGGCGGACACGTTGGCGCCGAGTATCGCGCTTGGGCATGTGTTTGGCAGGATAGGCTGTTTCGTGAATGGCTGTTGTTATGGGTCGGCATGCGCTCTGCCCTGGGCCGTGCACTATGCCGACTTGCCTGCTGACGCTCCAGGCACGGGCCTGCACCCGAGCCAGCTTTATGAGGCCTGTTTGAACTTGGTCCTCTACCTAGCACTGGCGCGGCAATACCGGAACAAACGGTTCGACGGCGAGGTTTTCTCATTCTACCTGGGCGGTTATGGCGTCGTGAGGTTTGCTGTCGAGTTCTTCCGAGGCGACTACACCGTCAGGTACCTGGGTGGGTGGGCGACACCGGGCCAGCTTGCCAGCTTGGTTGTCCTGGCAGCCGGTGTGGCCCTGTGGTTCAGCCTGAGGGGAATGGCGAGAGAAGACGTCAGATAATCGCTCAATGAATAGTGGCAGCGGGCGATCTGAGACCTTGCTGGTGACGGAGCCGTCGGCCAGGCGATTGGACGTCTTTCTGCGGCGGGAATTCCCCTCCGAGTCGCGCACGGCTCTGTTGCGCATGATCCGCGAAGGTCACGTTCGCGTTGACGGCCAAGTGGTCAAACCATCGCATGTGCCTCGCTCTGGTCAGCGGATAGCGGTCATTTGGCCCGAACCCAAACGTGCGGAGCCCGCACCGCTCCAAATGGCATTGGAGGTGTTGTATGAGGACGATGCGCTATTGGTCCTGAACAAGCCCGCCGGACTGGTTGTGCATCCTGGAGCCGGACATCAGGAGGGGACTTTGGTGAATGCTCTGCTCCATCATTGCCGCGGACAACTCAGCGGTATTGGCGGCGTTGCGCGCCCCGGCATTGTGCATCGGCTCGACAGGGACACGAGCGGACTGATGGTCGTGGCCAAGAACGACGCGGGGCACATCGCGTTGTCGGAGCAATTCGCTCAACGAGGCGTGGAGAAGGTCTACCATGCGATTGTGTGCGGGAGACTCAAGCCCGAAACGGGAGAAATTCACGCGCCAATCGCGCGGCATCCGAGCCACCGCCACATGATGACGGTATCGATTGGCGGGCGTCCCGCCGTCACCTCATACGCGACAATCGAGAGTTTGGCTGGGGCAACGCTGGTTGAGGCGCGCTTGCACACCGGTCGAACACACCAAGTGCGTGTCCACTTCAAGCACATCGGATTTCCATTGGTCGGCGATGTGACATACGGGAAAGGACCCAACAGCTGGTTAGTCGAGAACACTGGTTACGTGGCCGGCAGACAGATGCTGCATGCGCGCAGGTTGGGTTTTACGCATCCCGTCAATCGCCGGTTTCTCACTTTCGAGGCGCCGTGGCCACCGGACTTCGCCTCCGCGGTCGAGGTTCTCCGACACGCCTGACACTTGGCGAGCGCTCGCCCCGGGATAAGTGGACGATCACATTTTCGGATGGATTTTCCGGGCAGCGGGTTCAGAATTGCTGGCATGGCTGAGAAACGAATTCAGGAAATACCGCGGTCGCTGCGCGAGCAATACGAGAAAGGCAAGGCCGCGTTTGAGCGGAACAACCTGGATTACGCGATTTCGATCCTGGCGCATGTTCTTGAACAGGAGCCCGGTTTCTTTGAGTGCCGGCAAGCCTTGCGCGCAACCCAGTTCAAAAGGACCGGCCAGAGCGCCACGTCATTCCTGAAAAAGATTGTCGGGTCCGCCAATCCGAAACTAGTCCAGGCTCAAGTGGCGGCGCGGAGTCATCCGCTGCAAGCTCTGAGTTTAGCCGAGCAGGTGTTGAACGGGGACCCAAACAACATGTCGGCGCACAAGGTGCTGGCTGAGGCGGCATGGGCGGCGGATCTGCCACGGACGGCGGTGCTTTCACTTGAGATCGCATACAAGAACTCGTCGAGGGACAGGGACGTGGCCATGCGCCTTGCACAGGGATTGTGCAAGATCGGGCAGGCTGTTCGCGCCGAGACGATCCTGAGTGAACTTGCGAGGGCATACCCGGGCGACCCAGAGATTGCCCAGGCACTGAAGGACTCCGCTGCCAGCCGCACAATGGCCGAAGGAGGCTTCGAGGCAATCGCCGACGGCAGTGGTTCTTATCGAGACGCGCTCCGCGATCAGCACCAAACCGAGCTCCTCGAACAGGAGCAACGCGAGGTCAAGACTGAGCACGTTGCCGAGCGCCTGCTTGCCGAGTACGAAGAACGCTTGTCCAAGGAGCCACAGAACCTCCGATTGATCCGTCAGATGGCGGAGCTTTGCGTCCAGAGAAAGGACTACAACCGCGCACTAGAGTACTATGAGCGTTTGACGGGTGTGGAGGGGGCAGACCCGACAATCGAGCGTGCGGTCTCGGAAACACGCATCCGGATGCTCGACGACGCACTGGCAACGCTGGACCCGCTGGCGCCTGACTACTCGGAACAATCGGCGCGCCTTAAGAACGAAAGGGGGAAACTCCTGCTGGACGACGCCAAACAACGAGTCGAGCGTTACCCCAATGACCTTCAATTCAGGTTTGAGCTGGGCCAACTCTATCTTCAAGCCGGACGCATCAGTGAGGCAATCCAGGAGTTCCAGAAAGCGCAGAACAATCCACATAAACGCATCCAGGCCATGTACCACCTCGGCCAGTGTTTTTCCCGGCGTGGCATGCACGATTTGGCCACACGCACTTTTCAGAATGCCATCAAGGAGAAGCTGCTGTTCGATGATGAAAAGAAGGAATTGATCCATGCCCTCGGCACTGCCCTTGAACAAATGGGACGAACAGACGAAGCCATCGAGCAATTCAAACTCATATACGAGGTGGACATTGGCTACAGGGACGTGGCGACAAAGGTCGACGCCTACTACGCCGCCAAATCAGGCTAGCCATACAGGTGTTTCGCGCGGCGCGGCGCGGAACGCAACGCAGGAGGCGTGATCCTCCCGCGGCAACGCACGTCCGTTTGGTTGCGGTCAAGCCGCGCCGCGAAGTATGCGGGCCTGGACGGGGCTCCCCAGCCCACCCAACTGGCAGGTCGATCCATCGGCCGTCGTGAGGCGCCTGCGGCGAGATTCATGACCACTAAGGCACGCGAGGCATGGCATTCACTTCGACCTTGGCGCTTTGCCCAACAGTGGCATGACCTCGAACCATTGAGTTCCGTAGCCAGGAACCGAGTCCGTTGGTTGTCGCGCCAACGGACGTCAAAACAGCGGAATCCGATCGCGGCGCATCGCGGCTTAGGACCAAGCGACCTTCAAAGACCACTTGCTGGTTCAGGGTGCGATTTGTTCCAGTTACCATAAACGGGATCGAGAAAACGAACGCCGCGTCACCAGCAACCACCTCCCCCGCCGGAGCGCCCTTCTCGACCTCCATCCGAGTGCGCGCACTGAACGAACGAGCCGAATCAGAAAGCGGCTCGTGACGCGAGGAGCCCACAACGGATGTCGTGCGGGCTCGATCCGTTCTGCCTCCGCCGGCTTGAGGGTCCGGCGCTGGTGCGGCTGCGATCGTGGGAAGCGGTGAACCCTCATAGACCGAGCCGTCCGTGTCGATGACGCGGAATCTCTCACCGACAGTCTCAAGGCGGAAGTCTTTCAAGACCGACACGGTGGATGTGCGTTCAATAGGGGGGTTGATGCCGTCCGGTGCACTTGCTTGGACAAACCGCTGGGACGAGCTTCTCACGGCGCCGCCATTGCCGGGGGCCCCAAATGAGATCGGCGCTACCACGCTCGGCCAGGGGCCACTGGCTGGGCTTGATCGAGCGGCCGCGGGAGCCGGCGACGCCGCACGGACTGGATGAACGGGAGCTGCAACGGATGGGGCTTCGGTGGCTGCCGGCGCCGGCCGCGAATTCCGTGTGGTTTTGGCCAGATTCACCGTGCGCCCGGGGACCCAAGTTGTCCGCAACACAAGCGCCAGGCCGGCGAGCGCGCCGAGAGCCAAAACCGCCGACCAAGCGGGTCTTAGCCGCGGCCACGCGTACCATGGAATGCGCGGGCAGCTCGGTGCTGACGGGACGGTGGACTGCCGCTCGACTTCAGCCTGGAGCAGACGCCTGCCGTCAGGAGGAAGCGAGAATGGGCCACCTGCCTCTCGCCGTCTTCGGTGCGCGTATGCTCGCAGGCGGTCGTCAATAGTGTGCTTGGGTAAGTCAGCCATGAGCACTTCGGAGATTAGACGGGAAACGGACCGAGATTCTCCCGCTCAAACAGGGGCCGAGCGATTCCTTCAAGCCGGTCCAGGCACTTACTGAGGCGGGAGCTGACGGTCTTGGGGTTGAGGTTCAACACGGAAGCAAGCTCTTCGTAACTGAGATCACCGAAGTAGCGAAGTTCTATGATCTCGCGACACGGGTCGTTGAGCCGGTCAATCGCCTGACGCAAGAGGGCCATTTGCTCTCGACCAGCAAGCGCATCGTCAGGCGAGGGATCGGGGCTTTGAACGTCGAGGCTCTGACCTGTCGGTGGATTCGTGGAGTCGAGCGAAAAATGGGACCGGCCGCTGCCGCGTTTGGCCGCGTTGCGGCGTTCGCGGAAATCGCGGGTTCTGTTCAGAGCTATCCGAAACAACCAAGTCTGGAATGCGCTGGCGCCTCGGAAGGAGGCGATACGGCGAACAACCGTCAGGAAGGTTTCCTGGCAGATTTCTTCCACGTCTTCGCGTGTGAAGTCGGGGCTACACTGAAAGACAAACCGCCCTACTGCGTCATAATGCCTGTCAAACAAATCGTCCCACGCCCACGTGTTTCCACGTCGGCACCGGGCGATCAAATCTGCTTCATTTACCGAGTCGCTCGCATCCGGTTTCATGGCGGTCCCGGAAATCCTTTACAAGACGGTCGTATTAGCTTCAACGTTTTGACATGACGACGCCGCTGGCGCTCATCTTTTACGAGAATCTGCTGATCGGCAACCAATTGATAAACCGGTTGCGCGACTTGGGATACAGGGTCAAACCGCTGACGGAGACGGATATCTCACGGCTGCCAAAGCTGGCGTCAGACGAGAAGCCGCTTGTTTTCGTGACCGAACTGGCTGGCCTTGCCGACCACGTGTGCCGCTCCGTGCGCGCGCTCCGAGGAAACGCTGACACTTCTCATGTCCCAGTCCTGGCAGTGCAACGCACCACCAAGAAACGAGCGGACAGAAAGCTCGCCGAGCTTGCCCGCGAGTCGGGTGTGACCCTGGTGGCAAGCGAGGCCGGGTGCCTCGCGCAATTGCCGCAACTGCTCGAAAAAGTCCTCGAGTTCGAGTAGGTCGGTTTGGGTGTATTCCCATGGAGACGTCGGAGCCCTAAGTGGGTATGCTCGTCGCTCCCGCCTCGCCTGCGCCCAAAATCCCTAACCGCGTACGTCACCGTATTTGCGTTCATGACCACTAAGCCCGACTGTCCCCCAGCGCGTGCCCACGCCCAGCCGAGGTTTCGCATGGATTCACGGTCGTGTGTCATCCGACAAGACCGCGGCTCACTCATGCGAGAACCGCGTCATTTCCGCTTCGGTCATTTCACGGATCGTATCCCGGAAACTGGTGGTTGGTTCCCAGCCGAGACGTGCGCGGGCTTTTGCGGGATTACCGACCAGATCGACTGGTTCGAACGGGCGAAGGAGACGCTGATCCTGTCGCACGTAAGGATGCCAGTCCACGCCAGCGATCGCGAACGAGATGTCAAGCACATCGCGCACGCTGTGGAGCTGGCCAGTTGCGATCACGTAATCTTCCGGTTCCTCTTGCCGCAGAATCAGCCACATTGCCCTGACGTAGTCGCGGGCGTGCCCCCAGTCGCGCTTGGCGTCCAGGTCGCCCAGCATCAGTTCATGCTGCTTGCCAGCCCGTATCGCCGCCGCGGCCTGGCAGATTTTGCGCGTGACAAAGCGCGTGCCGCGCCGAGGCGACTCGTGGTTGTACATGATGCCATTGCAGGCGAAAACCGAGAACGAGTCGCGGTAAACGCGGACGGTGTGCGTGGCAAAAGCCTTGGCACAGCCATACGGACTCACGGGAATAATGGGAGTTTGCTCGTCCTGAGGCGAACACGCAGGCCGGCCAAATATCGCAGATGAGGAGGCATTAAACAAACGGGGCGGTCTGGGCAGTCCGCGCAGAGCCTCCAGCAGTCGAAGCGTGCCCATCGCTGACAACTCGCAGGTTGCTTCCGGGATTTCGTAGCTCAGACCTATGTGACTCTGGCCCGCGAGATGGTAGACCTCGTCAGGCGCGGCCGTTTCAAGCGCAAGCCGCATGTCGCCGGTGTCGGCAAGGTCAACGTGATGCAGAATAAGCCGCCGGCCGTGCAGCGCCGGGTCCGCCGCCAAATGTTCAATGCGCGGACCGGACAACGGAGCTCCTGGGCGGACACTGCCATGGACATCGTAGCCATGGGCGAGCAGAAGCTCGGCCAGATATGAACCGTCTTGGCCCGTGATGCCTGTGATAAACGCGCGAGGCATGTAAAACTCAGTCGGTTGCGGGCGCGTCACCCGCGGGATCGGCCTTCAGCAGGGCGATGTCGGCGTCCACCATCAGCCGCACAAGATCGAGAAATCCCGTGCGCGGTTTCCATCCGAGACGTGAACGCGCTTTCGAGGCATCTCCCACAAGCTTGTCAACCTCGCTCGGTCGACAGTAGCGTGGGTCCGTTACCACATACTTCGCCCAATCCAATCCAACGTAACCAAAAGCCGCGTCCAGGAACTCGCGAATAGTGTGCCTTTCGCCAGTGGCAATCACGTAATCGTCCGGCTCTTCCCGCTGGAGCATCAGCCACATCGCTTCGACGTATTCCTTGGCATAGCCCCAGTCGCGGCCAGCGTCCAGGTTCCCCAGGCAAAGCTTGTCTTGCAGACCGGTCAGTATCCGCGCAACCGCTTTGGTGATCTTGCGAGTGACAAACGTCTCACCGCGGCGCGGTGACTCGTGGTTGAACAAGATGCCATTGCTGGCGTGTATGCCAAAGGCTTCGCGGTAGTTCACCGTAATCCAATAGCCATACACTTTCGCGCACGCATACGGGCTGCGCGGATGAAATGGAGTTGACTCGCGCTGCGGCGTCTCGCTGGCCATGCCGAACATCTCGCTCGAAGAAGCCTGGTAAACGCGAGGACGCAGACCACTCAGGCGAATCGATTCGAGTAACCGCACGACGCCTGTGGCTGTGATGTCTGTTGTGGATTCAGGGTTATCGAAGCTCACCCTAACGTGGCTTTGGGCGGCGAGGTTGTACACTTCATCAGGACGTGTCTTGCTCACAATCCCAACGAGCGATGTCCCATCGCACAGGTCCCCGTGGTGCAAGTGCAAACGCGGTTTTCCTCCGATCGTTTCGTCGCGGAGCCTTCCCAACCGTGAGGTGTTCGGCGTGCTTGCGCGACGGACTACGCCATGCACCTCATAGCCCTTCGAGAGCAATAGTTCCGCCAAATACGATCCGTCCTGGCCTGTAATGCCAGTGATCAGGGCGCGTTTGTTCATATGTTGATTCGATGGGCTCGCAGTCTCGAACGCCGGCGCCGGTCTGACAAGCCCGGAGTAGTCCGGACAAGTTCGACTTGTTGATCGTGGGAGTGATCGGTTACTTTCCGTCGCGTGCCACTGAAATCGCGTGGCTGCCTTAATGCACAAGCAAGAATCCCACTTCCCGCATGGTCGCGCGCGGGCGTTGACGATCAGCGAACTGCTCGTGGTGCTGGCCGTGCTGGTTGCGCTGGCCGTGTTGGTGGGACCAAAAGCGCTGCAGCCCGTCCGATCCAGAATCCACAAGGCAAGTTGCGCGAGCCAGTTGAAGTCGCTCGGTGTGGCGTTTCATCTTTACGCAGGGCTGCACGGCCGTTTGTTGCCGGCGGAGTTGATCGAATCGCACGCGTGGCAAACGAACTTCGATGAGACGCTGGTTGGCGCTTGGAAGTTGCTTTCCAACGAAGTGACCGCTTCGCGTCTCCTAGTCTGTCCATCCGATGCGCGCTTCGCGGCCGTCAATTTCGACTCACTTGCCAGATCGAACCTGAGCTACTTCATGTCAATCGACGCGACTCTCGCTGCGCCACACCTGCTGCTGGCCGGGGACCGCAATCTGAGTTCCGGCGGTGTGAAGGTTGATGCCGGCCTTCTGAGCGTCCACCCGGATCGGGCACTCGGAACCACCAAAGAGCTACACGGGGGCTCGGCTGCATTCCTGTTTGTCGATGGGAGCGTGCGGAGGTTTGACCCGGCTTCAGACACGCACCCCGACTTCACCACCGCCACGAACCGGATCGCGGTTCCATGAGGTCAACTTCCGATTGCAGTGCGCACTGCTGATTTCGACTATACACTGCCCTCTGAACTCATAGCGCAGAAACCAGCGCCGCGCCGTGATGGTTCCCGACTCCTGATTGTTCATCGCTCTGAAGGGCGATTCGAGCACCGTCATTTCAGCGACCTGCCAGAGTACTTGCGCCCGGGAGATGTTATGGTGGCCAACGATTCCCGTGTTCTGCCCGCGCGGTTGCGAGCCCTCAGACCACCGACTGATAACCCCGTGGAAATCCTGTTGCTTGAGGACTTGTCGCCAACTCTGTGGTGGGCTTTGTTGAGGCCCGGGAAAAGGGTGCGCGTCGGAACCCGCCTGATGTTGGTCCCGCGGCCTGACAACATGGCCCGGGAACTGAGCAGTCCTGTCACATCGTCCGGTGATGCGCGGGAGTGTCGGCTGGCGGAACTCAACGTTGTTGCAACCTTGCGTAAGAAGGAACCCACGGGCAGATGCCTCATCGAGTTCAGCGGTGTGACCGACCCGCGGGCCGCGTTGGAACTCCTGGGCGAAGTCCCGCTCCCGCCGTATGTGAGGCGGCTTGGCGCGCCGACAGTCCAAGACGGCCTGCGTTACCAGACCGTCTATGCGCGCGAGCCTGGGTCAGTCGCCGCGCCAACAGCCGGCCTCCACTTCACACAACCTATGCTCGACGGATTGTCCGCAATGGGAGTCCGAGTCTGCTACCTGACCCTGCACGTGGGGTTGGGAACGTTTGCCCCGGTCAAGACCGTCATGCTTGAGGACCACGTCATGCACGACGAGAGATTCGTCTTGCCTCAGTCCACCGCTGACGCAGTCAACCAAGCGAAGAATGCCAATCGTAGGTTGATCGCGGTTGGCACAACAGTGACCCGAGTTCTCGAAAGCGCGGCTGCCGGTGAGTGCGATGTCGCTCGGGAGGACCGCGAACGCGACGGGCAAACGGCTTCGCGCAATCCCGACCCCGGCGTACCCCTGCCTCGGGGCTGCCGCGGACGGACGGGTATCTTCATCCATCCTCCTTTCCACTTCAACGTGGTGGACGCGCTGCTGACCAACTTTCATCTTCCGAAATCGACGCTGCTTATGCTGGTGTGCGCCATGGCCGCGCCAGGCCAGACAAGAGGGCGCGACCTTGTCTTGGCGGCCTACGCGGAAGCAATCAAGCTGGGATACCGCTTCTACAGTTACGGCGATGCCATGTTGCTCATATGAAGAAGATACCTGGCATTGTGGTTCTGACCAACATGGCACGTCGAAGACTCCGTGGTTCCGCGCGCCCGACTGTGCTGGTGAACATGGCAATGACGGCGGACGGCAAGATAGCCACTGCCAACAAGGCGGTGACGTCCTTCGGCAGCCGCATGGACCTGAATAATCTCTACGCGCTGCGGGCAACGGCCGATGCCGTCGCGTGTGGCGCGCGAACCGTCGAGACGGGCGAAGTATCCCTCGGGCCGGGACCGGCGCGCTATCAGCGGTTGCGCCGCGCGCGCGGGTTGGCAGCTGTTAACCTGCGCGTGGTTGTCAGCGGCACGGGTTCAGTCGGCTCCGAGGCGGCAGTATTCAAGAGCAGGTCGTCACCAGTCATTGTCTTGACAACTGAACGCGCCAGCATCCGACGCTTGAAGCGGCTTGGCCGCCTGGCCGATGAAGTGGTTGTCTGTGGTCGGTATCGACTTGACTGGCACTCGGCTCTGAGCTGGCTCCGTGAAGAGTGGGAAGTGCGACGGCTGCTGGTCGAGGGCGGCGGTGAACTCAACGCTTCGCTCTTTGCCGCCCAACTTGTGGACGAACTGCACGTGACTATTTGCCCCTACGTGTTCGGCGGACGCAAGGCTCCGACGCTGGCCGAGGGCGAAGATGTGACGACTCTGGCGGCGGCAGCTTCATTCATGCTGGCGTGGGCGCATCGGGTTGGGGCCGAGGTCTTCTGTGTGTTTCGCCCAGCCAAATCGAAGTCCGCCGGCGCCAGCAACACAACGCACTCGCCACGCCAGTGTCGTTCAGGAAAGCGCTGGTGAAGTTCCGCGGCCGTGCCGCTGATGTACTCCTCGAATCTCTTGGTCAGCTCGCGGGCCACAACGACGATTCTGTTGGGGACCAGCTCCGCGAGTTCGCCAAGCAGACGGCCCAATCGGTGCGGCGACTCGTATAGGACGAGCGTGCCAGGTACGTCGGCTAGCCTTTCGAGCTCGCGGCGCCGAGCGCCTGACTTGTGGGGTAGAAAACCGACGAAGTGAAATTCGTCGGTCGGCAACCCGCTGGCCGTTAAAGCAACGATCAGCGCGCAAGGACCGGGTACCGACTCGACTCGGAACCCGGCGTCGATGGCGGCGCGGACGACTCGGCTGCCTGGGTCACTGACACCTGGCGTCCCCGCGTCGGTGACCAGGGCAACTACTGCCCCTTGGCCGAGGCGTCTTATGATCTCTTCAGTGCGGCGCGCTTCGTTGAACCTGAAATGGCTGAGAAGCGATTTGCGTATGCCGTAATGGTGCAGAAGGAGGCCTGTGTGACGCGTGTCCTCAGCCACAACCAATTCGGCGTCCCGCAACACGCGGAGGGCCCTCTGAGTGATGTCCTCAAGGTTTCCGATTGGAGTTGCAACCAGGTAGAGAGTGCCTGGGGCTAGCGGCGGCCGTTCCTGTTCCATGCCGAAAGCAAAGCACGCCTGCCCCGTCCAGTGAACAGGATTCTTTGGCGGAACAGAATTCGACTGAGGGATTAGCCTTTGGCGCGGCCCGCCCGCTGTCACTGACCGGGTACTCTTTGACGACCAGCGGTCTCGACACGGTGAAGCTCTTGCCGAGCCGGCTGTCATTCCCACGGGCGCCAGACCTTCCAAGTCGCCTGAGCACGGCCCTGCCGCGCTTGACTGAAGCTTTCCATTCTTCAGCGGTCTTGCAGCGTCGGATCAGATCAATCCCCGCTGGCGATTCGCCTCGTAAAGGAAGATCGCTGCGGCGC
>JAXDCU010000325.1:0-5630 GCA_034677645.1 Verrucomicrobiia bacterium | reverse complement strand
GTGCCGGACGGTGTCGCGGTCGGCGCCGCCGACATCCGGATCGCGCGCGAGCAGAACATTCTGGTCGAGAACGAGACTGGGACGGCTATGGTCACTCAAACGGTGACCGTGGAGAGCGAGGCGGTTCGCTTGCCCATCGAGAACCGCTATGTTTTCGCCGCTCTTTCTGGAGACAACCAGATTCTCGTGCTCGACGTGTCGGGTGCGGCGCCGCTGCCAGTGGCGAGGTTGACGGTAACGGGCGGCACGCCTCGGGCCGTGGCGTTGACGGCGGACCTGACGCGAATCTATGCAACGCTTTTCGGCACCAACAAGGTGGCGGTGTTCGACGCTGTCGGCTTGCGTCCGATCGATGTTGATCCGACGACCCCTGAGATCGATAACCTGGTTCTGCCGGCCGGAGCGGCCGCTTTCTGGGTGGCGGCGGACAATTCCAACAAGTATGTCTACGTCACCGATGAAAATGCCGGCGCCGTGTATGTCATCGATGCCGACCCCGCCTCGCCTACTTATCATCAGATGATCCAGGCAATCGGAGTCGGCCCGGCGCCGAGCGGTTTGCGCGGTGTGACTGTCGACGCGGATGACAGCAAGGTCTATGTGACGGCGCCAGACTCGGTCATGTTCGGACGCCCGGGGTATACCGCGCCAGGGTACATCTTTGCGTTCGATGTCGATCCGGCGCGGAGGGGCGGGCCGCTGCAATTCCTGGCAGCATATACGGCGAGCAACGAGCCTTACGGCGTGTCAGCCAGCGCCGAGCCTGGGCGGATAGCGTTCGCGAACCGTCAGACCGACGGCAGCGGTTTTGGTGCCTTGGACGGTTACGTGACTCGATTTGCCGAGCTGATCCTGGGTCTGCGGACGGATGCATTCGATGTCAACAACGCCATCGGCGTGGTTGTGCTCCCTGACAGCAGCTACGCCTTCGTTACCGCGTACAACCAGTTCATACAGGACCTGCCGTCGCACGATCCGAACATCCGCCCGTTCACGGCTGGCGGCAACATCGGGATCATCCAGGACCCGTTCGGCGCGCCGAAGTTGGTGGCTGCCACGCAGATGGTGCCGTTGAGCTTCCCTGACAACCTTGTTCTCTCGCCGGATGGCAAGAAGCTCCTGGCGGGTTATAGGGGTGGCCAGGACCGCGGCGTGTATGTGTACGACGTTGAGCTCCTCATCGCCACCGTGAAGGGCACAAACGCCGACGTGCTGAGCCGGATGCCCTTGGACAAGATCAATCCCGCCGTTTTTCTGGGCCGCATTGAGACTGGCAACGGCCGACCGCAAGGCCTCGCCTCGCGGTTAAGCATCTCTGAGGACTTGAAAGTGGAGGACTTCCCCGAGCAGGGAGTCGAGCCGGGCGAGACGGTGACCATCACGTACACCGTCAGTCTGCCTGAAGGTTCGGCTACAGGTGGCGTCTACTGGATCGAGCAGCTCTATCTGGTCAACGGCGAAGGTTACGAGCAGCAGATCAGCTCCGATACTTACAACGAGGCGGGTGTGCGGACGGTCACGTTCGATTTCCCGTTAATCGCACTTGAGGCTGGCGACCCCGGCATTAGCATCGACGCCGTCCTGGCAGGCCTGAAGTGGCAGGTTCGACTCGACCCCACGAACGTGCTTGTCGAGGGCAACGAGGTCAATAACACCTACACGACCGACGTGATGCTCTTGCTGCCTGACCTCGGGGTGACCCAGATCGAGCGCCCCTGGCTTTGGTTCGATTCGGAGACTCGCACGTTCTTGCTCCTTAGTGAGAAAGCCGAGCTCTCCTACCAGGTCACCAATCTCGGTGACGCCAAGGTCCGGACCGGGACCCAGTGGGTCGAGGAAGTCTGGATCGGCACTGACGAAGATGTCGAAGCTCCAGACGATCCCGCAAACGGTGTCTGGCACCTCCGCGTCGCTCGGCTCGAAGGGACCTCAGACTTTGCTGGTCCGATGGCCGCTGGTGAGGCGCGGGATCGAATCCTGCCTCTGGACTTTGACAACATCCTCGTTCCGGATGGGATCGATCCAGACAAACTGTATTGGATCATCTTCCTCGACGTGCCGGAGAAGCCGATCGTCTTGATGGAAGGCCGCGGTCCGGTCACTCTGGCGGGCAATCCGCCGGTCGCGGCTGAGGAGGGCTCGGCCATTGCGGAGAAAGATAAAGCGAACAACACCGAACAGAAGAACGCGCCGTACGGGGATACTTCGCCTTTGCGGTTCGAGCCCGAAGGCAAGTGGCAAACAGATTCTGAGCTCCAAAAGGCCTGGTACACGGGCTTCACCAAGTTCGGTCTGGAGCCGCCCGATGGCCAGGCTTTCGTGCCACTCGTGCGATTCCACGGCACGGTGACGATTCAGTTCCCGGCTGAAGGTGTGCCGGCGAACAAGCAGAACCTGATCACGCTGGACGGAACCTGGCGGCCGCTCGTTGGCGACGTCAACAGTGACCTGGCTCTTGGCGTGGCCGAGATCGAGATCGGCAAGTCCAGAGCGCAGTTCGACAAGGTCAGTGCCAACTACCTGGAATTGGCTGGACTCCAAGTGCGATTGACGAAGGGATCGGTGTTGGGCGCGGAGTGGCCGAGCGTTTCGCTCCTCGCCGGGGCGGCGGGATACCCTGGTGAACTCCAATTCAATGCGTACCTCGAGATTCCGAAGTGCCTCAACCCGTCCGGCCAGGAGCTGCTTAATCTGCACCCAACCGACGGCGTCAGCATCAGTCAGGCCGGCGTTACGATGGAGGGCGCGTTTGAAATCCCAGACGATTACGGCACAAACACCGACGTCACGCTCGATCTTGACGGGTTGAAGATGGTCGTCTCGAAGATCAGCTTCAAGTACGACCACGGCAGCAAGACTCTCCGATTCGGTGGCGAGTTCAAGCTGCCAGACCTAGGCGACGCAATCTTGGAACTCGACTTGGTCAACAGTTACTTCTTGGTGTCCAAGGACGGGGACGGCAACCGCGTCGAGTTTGTCGGCGAGGGCCTGATTGAGACGGCCCGGATCAACGACGAGTGGTCCATTCGAAATCTCAAGGTGAAGATTGCCCGAGGCACTGGTTCCGAATGGACGGTTACCGGCGCGGGGTCCGTCTACGGTCCGGAAGACAAGCCCTACTTCGATGTCAGCTTCGAGAAAACCGGCCATGGCGCGGCGGCCAAGCTGAATTGGAAGACGGACAAACTGCCCAGCGAGATCGAAGTCAACGCGATGAAGTTCAAGGAAGACCTGAAGATTCTTTTCAAGAACGATCGAGATGAAGGCGATGAAGATCGCTGGGACCCGCAGATTGAGGTGGCCGGCAAAGGCGAGCTGCCTTCCGCGGTCGTGGGGAATCAGGACGATGTAGACGATGACTTCAAAGCCAACGTGCCGGACGCCGACGGAGAGCGGCTCCAGATCAACGAGCAGGGCATCCAGAACGGTGAGGACAACGAACCGCTCAAGCTCAAAGACGACGCTGAAGGCAAGGTCTTCCGCAGCCTCAAGGCGAAGTTTGAAGACCCGTCCCTCGTATTCGACAAGGACGACGACGGCTATTATGTCCAGTTCCAGGTGAAGGTCACGCTTACGACCATGTACGCCACTGACGAGGGCGGAAAGGAGCGGGACGTCATCATCGACTTCACTGGTGATGAGAGGTACATCCGGTTGCGGGGCGATGGCATTGAGGTGAAGGGCAAAATCACCCTGACCGGCCCGTTCTACATCACCAAGGATGGCAAGTGGCGGATCGAGGATATCGAATTGGAAGTGGATATCTCTGAGCCGGACAATCCCGCCAAGCCGGAACTCAAGGGCAGCGCGAAGGTCTTCGCGCCCCCGATTGGCGGTGGCGAGAGCCGCTCATACGATTTCCTCGCCACGCTTACTCCGCAGGAGTTCACCCTGAAAATCTCGCCCGATGAGGCGTTCAAATTCACGCTTGTTGGGATCGAGGTGACTGTCACCGACGTGAAGTTCTGGTCCGATCGGAACACGAAGGAAGACCCTGAGTGGGACCCGCAACTTGGTTTGGCCGGCATGATGAAGCTGCCCGAGAAATGGTCTGACCCGCAGATTACCGTGAGCTTCGGCGGCGAGGACGAAGAGGGCAACGAGACCTGGTTGCTCGTGCACAGTGAAGGGATTGAGATTGAGGCTGGCGAGCTCGCGATCGATGGCGATAAGCCGTTCAAACTCCTCGGCAAGATCGAAGTCGAGACCAAAGACGCCAAAATCGCGTTCACCTACACACAGGAAGAGAAGAAGGCCGTGCTCGGCGGCAAGTTTATCGTCCCGAGCCTGGGCGACCTCGAGATTGATATCAGCGGCAAAGACCCCGAGACTGGTGAAGATCGACATGTGACCGTCGAGCAGACCGAGAAAGGCCTGCAGTTCTCGGCCAATCTCGCCATCCGCAAAGACGAGCTCAAGCTCAAGGCTGGGTGGAGCCTCAAGAATATCGAAATCACCTACAAACTGACACCTGACGGCGAGGAAAGTGAGTTGGAGGCCTCGGCGGAAATCCACAGCCCGGACAAGGACAGCGCCGAGCTAACTATCCTGTTCAAGAACGGCAAGGTTGACACGATCAAACTCACCAAGGAAGAGGGCGTGAAGCTGGGCATATTTGGCGCCACGCTTACCATATTCGGATTCGAGTTCAAACCGGACCGGAATGCGGATAACGAAGATGAGTGGGAGCCGCAGCTTGGTCTTCAGGGTTCCTTGGAGTTACCCGAGAAGTTCGGCAAGTTGATTGGCGGTGGGCGGATCAAGGCTGAGGTGACCGGCGAGAACTGGCTCGTCATCAACGAGGACGAAGTCTACCTCACCGGCGGGAGCGTCGGGATCGACCGCGTCAAGTTCAGTATCTTCAACGCGATCGAAGTCACCGGCGAGAACCTCAAACTGACCTACAACCGCGCGGAGGACAGTTTCCGTGTCAACGGCGTTATCGCCATCACCATTAAGAAGTTTACCGTCAAAGCCGACATCTCGGAGGACAAAGGTTACTACGTCGAGATCGTCAGACGCGGCGACAAGAACGAGGTCAACTTCGCCGGCAAACTTGAAGTCGGCACAATCGAGATCGTTCCTGGCCAATGGATTCTCAAGGAGACCGTCTTCGAAATCGATACCAAGAAAGAGAAATACGGCGGCTCCGCCAAACTGACCTTCCCGCCGGGCATCGATTTGGAGGCCACTCTTGAATTCTACAAGTCCAAGCTGAACACCGTCGGCCTGAAGATCGAGCCTATCCCGCCGTATCCGACCGGTATCGCGATCGGCACGACCGGCGCT
Source organism: Verrucomicrobiia bacterium (assembly GCA_034677645.1). Taxonomy (GTDB): domain Bacteria; phylum Verrucomicrobiota; class Verrucomicrobiia; order Limisphaerales; family J093; genus JAAYVR01. The sequence continues at coordinate 341 of JAXDCU010000325.1, read as the reverse complement.
TTCTTGTACGGGGTCGGCGCCAAGATCGACAACATTTCCGATCCTGAAGCCCCGGTGGAGATCACTGGGTCCATCGCCTTCACCGCCGGTCCAACGATTCCAGTGCCGGTGCCCAGCTGGCTCGGCGGGCCGTACGAGGGAACGCTTCTGGCCTTGCGCCTCTCGGCCACGCTCAGCCTTCAAGGTATCAGTGGCAGAGGACAGGTTGTCGTGGTCGGCGACATCGAGTCAATGGCAGGCCTCGCCGATGGCGCGCTTGAGGCCGGACTCAACTGGAGCAAGGGAACATTCTATATTGATGGCACCCTGCGGCTGCTCGGTGGCGTGATCACCGAGACAGC
>JAXDCU010000324.1:0-6243 GCA_034677645.1 Verrucomicrobiia bacterium | reverse complement strand
TTGCCGGACCTGCCCGTTGGCACTTCTGCCCGAAAAGGAAACTAACCACGCTTGTTTCGCGTTTTCGGCAAACTGGGCGAGGATTGGGGAGCGAAAGGGCGACTTGTCAACCTACGCCGGGCTTCCCTATGCTGAATGCCAATGAATGACCTGCCACAGAGCCTGTTCCAGGAAGACCCATGGCGCATCTTTCGAATCATGGCCGAGTTTGTCGATTCGTTTGAGGAGTTGTCCAAGCTGGGGCCGGCGGTGACCGTTTTCGGCTCCGCGAGAGTCAAACCGCACGACAAGTACTACGGCATCGCGGAGCGTTTGGCGAGGGAACTGGCCCGGCATCGGCTTTCGGTCATCACGGGGGGCGGTCCCGGCATCATGGAGGGCGCTAACAAGGGAGCCACCGAGGGGAACACGCACTCGGTCGGCCTCAACATAACGCTGCCCGTGGAGCAGAAAGTGAACAAGTACGCCAACGTGCCGATGCAGTTCCGCTATTTCTTCGCGCGCAAGGTCTGCTTCGTGAAGTACAGCATAGGTTTCGTGTTCCTGCCCGGCGGCTACGGCACGCTCGATGAGTTCTATGAGGTGATCACGCTGATCCAGACCCAGCGCATTCCGATGTGCCCCGTGATCCTGATTGGCCGGAAATACTGGACAGGCTTGCTCAAGTGGATGAAACAGACGGTCGAGGGAAACGGATTCATCAACCCCGAAGACATTGAGATGCTTACGCTCACGGAGGACCCCTCCGTGGCTGTCGAGGCCATAGTCAAGTACCTGCGGGAGGTTGGTCCGCCAAGAACGGTTCCCAAGGCCTTCTGTTAGAACCGCGGTGGCGGCACGGCTGCGGGCGTTGCGCCGAGCGGCTTAACGCTTCCTTCGCCAAAGAATGAAAAGCCCGGCGGCGATTGTTGCGATTGCCACCCCGCCGATTGTCGCCAGCACTGGGGTGACCAGCGTTGAGTCTGTGGATGTCAATGCCGACGCTGGTTTCCGGCTCAAGAGTTGACCGCTCGTTGTCATGGCTGTTGAGAGACCGGACCTGCTCAAGATGCGGCTGATTTCCATCCTTACCACTGGATTCTCGGGATCGAACCCAAGGTTCTTAGCCGCGACTGAGTGAGTGGTTTCATCCCATCGCACCAGCAGCCTCGTGCCCATAGTCCAAGCGAGGTCGAGACCGCACTCGCAGTCGGCGCCGATTATCGAGAGAATGCCCATGACATTTCGGAGCGTAATCTCCTCCCCATTCATGAGGGGGCCGATCCATCTGGCTTTGCCGTAGAGCACGGCGGCGCGCGGTTGGCGAGTTTTGGTTGGCGCAAGGCCGAGGCTCCAGAGCAGCGCGCTCTCGGACTGCAAGGCCGCCGCGTCAATGGTGACAACGGCGGGGGGATTGGCCACGGACTTTGGCATGGTCTTCATCCGCATGCCGACTTCCTCGATCGCTTTCGCGATTTCACCGCGAGCGCGATGGTTGTCGGCCGCGTCGTCGCCTTCGATCAAGAGAACAGCGCCAAACGCGCGTGTCACAGTCCTCAGGATTTCGTTTCGCGCTGGTGACGAGGCAACGGGCTCGAAGGTGGAGGCGAGCCGAGCGTGAAAGGCGGGGCCGGCTTCGGGAAGCGCGAAACGGGTCGCGTGGCCGTCCGGCGAGACAAGCGCGGCTGTTGGGAGCGCGTTTTCTCCATGCTGACCGAGATACTTGCTTGCGATGTGGTTTGTCGAGTCGCCCAATTTGACGATCTCGATTCTGACATTGCAGTCTCTGAAGACGCCCGCCAAGCCGCGTTCAAGGTCGGAGATCGACATAGCTGGCGCGTCCGGGCGGACGAATCCATAGAGGCGATACTGTTCGGAGTCCAGATCAACGAACCCGATATCGCGAACGTTGTAGAGGCAAGCAAGAGGGCTGACGGGTGCGAGGCAGAGCCAAAGCAGAAGAGCAATCGCGGGTGTGGCCAGTCTCATCGACACTTGTGCTTTGTCAACGTGAGGCTGTCATGGGAGTTCCTGCGTAGCATACCACCTGGCCGCCTTCGAGGCTCGCGAAGACTCGGCCGGCATGATCGAAAGCCAGACCCCATTGCACGGGAACGCCGGGGAGAACATGCGCCCATAGCCGTCGGCCGTTGTTCAGGTCGAATGCGATCAGAACGGAGCCGCGTGCGACAACTATCGCGTTTCGGCCCAGAGCAACGGCGGTGCTGTCACGGCAGTCGGTTTCCCATAGCGGTTCGTTCCCGCCGAGCCGCATTTTGCCCCACGCATCGAGCAGCCGTTTGGCTCGTTGCGACTGGATGCGCTCATAGCAAAGCACCTTTGAGTCTTTGGCGTTGTTGGTCCAGAGGATGTCCTTGTCGCCTGTCGACGCGACCCATGTCTTGTCGAAGACGGACTGGTCGTAGACTTTGAATTTGGGATGCGCGTAGAACGGTTGGCCACTGACCATGACGTTGTTTTCCACAAGATAGAGCTCGGAGCCGCGCGGGCTTTCCGAGGCGGGCACATTATTGTCCGCAAGCCGGTGGACCTGGGCGACATCGTTGAGGCACTTTCCGTCCGTAAGGCTGTAAATGGCTGGCGAAACCGCGTTGCCTCCGGCCAACCAGAGCTTGCCGTCGTGAATGATCATGTGGCCTTGCACGCTTACGCCGGCCATGGCGGCTGGGTCGAGGTGGCCAGAGGAATTGTTCTGCCACTTGATCGCGCCCGTGGCGGCGTCGAGGGCATAGACGTGCGTGCCATCGTAATTGACAATGCCCGCTGCGACATAAGCAACACCATCGCGCACAAGCACCCCACTGGCTGCCGGCCAGGTGGAAACCAACTGGCCATACACGGGAATCCGGCGCTCAACCGGTGCGGCTCGGAAGCGCCATAGCATGCGGCCGGTCTTTGCCTCGAACGCATAGACCGACCCGTCCCCGGAGCCAACGAACGCTCGCCCCTGCCATATTGTGGGAGGATGACGGATAGGCCCACCCGTGTACGCGGACCAAGCCTGCTCGCCGGTTGCGGCATCGAGAGCGCGCACCACGCCGTCCGAGCCGGCCACAAACACGAGCCCGCCAGTGGTGGTTGGGGGTGTTATTGCGATCTCCGCGCGCGAATGGTGTTGCCAAGCGCGATGAGTCGCGGCTGGGACCTGAACATCGACAGTGGCTGAACCCGTGCAGTCGGCGCGGAAGACCGGCCAATCGCCCTGCGCCACAGGCAGGTCGGCTGGTCCGCCCGCGGCTGCGTTGGACAATTCGAGTCGTTCCGATTCGAGTGCCGTTTGGGCGAAATCGAAATCGCCCGCCGGTCCGAGGCAAGTGATGCCGTAGAGTGTGAGATTGCAGTCACAGACGGAAGGCCACCAGTAAAGGAGTCCGTTGGCGATTGTGACGCCGTCTTGGCACTGGGCGCGCATTGGCGAGATGAGCTGTGGTGCGGCGCCGTCGGTGGGCCAGCGCGTTGAACCGCCACTGGCACGGCAGAACACGGCGTCGAGCGCGCCGGTTGGGCGGGTGCAAGCTCGACGTCCGAGCTTAACCTCGTCGAGCACTCTGCCCGTAAGCGGATCGAATCGCCGGCTGACCTCTTTGTCGATCTGGCCGCTCAAGGCATAGAGTCCGTCGTCGAGCAGCACGGTCTGGTAATTATTGTATGGGTGTTGCCACAGAACACGTCCGTCCTCGGCTGACATCGCGATGAGTTTGCTGACCGTCGGCCCGGAGAAGAACAGGGCCTTGTCCGTGCACTTCGCATAAGTAGTCGTGCGCCAGTTGGTCCGCCAATCCTGGCGATTGAGGGCGGGGCCAAAGGCCTGGGTCAGCTCGGGCGCGTTAGTTGTTGTCTTGCGCCAGAGTTCTCGACCAGTGCGGCACTCGAGACACGCCAGAAACGAACCCTGGCGAAAAATGAAAAGCCGGCCGGCCGCGAGACACATGGCGCGGCTATCGATTGCCTCGGTCTCGCGATGGCGCCAGAGCACTTTTTTCGAGCGCGGGTCAATAGCCAGGACGTTGTGTCCATAGCCCCACGGATTCTCCTCCTTGTTGAAACCCGGCGATAACGGGTCCCATGGCCAACCGTGCCTGTCGCTGCGCATTCGGATGACCGGGTCAGCCAGCTCCTGTTCGCCGATGAGCGCGTAAAGAACGCCGTTGTCCAATGCCATCCATTTCCAGAACGTATCGCCAGCGATCTCCACGGGCGGGACGATTTCATCGATAAGCTGTCCGGAAGCCGGATCGATTACCTTGCAGGATGTGTCGTCGCCGAAATAGACCGCGGTGGGCGTGGCAATGAGAGTGTTGCGATGGACCATCAAGCCTGGCGCGATGTCCCGCCGCCAGAGAAACGCTCCGTTGTAGCCGTTGAACGCGGCAAGCGTGTTCAGCCACGGCTCCTCGCGTTCCTTGAAAGCGATATGACCAAAGAGCTTGAACACCCGCCCTGCCGAAGCCACCGCAACTTGCGGAAGCGGCGCGTACCGTGGGTCCGCGAGAAAGTGCGTCAGGTACGGGCCGCGGGCGACCTTATCTCTCGACGCCGGGTTGTTGTCCGGTCCATGATAGGGATGACTCCAGTCGTCGGCGCCCTCGAGGGGCGGCTTGACGAATTCCTTCTTTCCACAAAGGGCAATTCCCTCCGGACGCAACACGCGCCTGACTTCGCTTTCCGGCACGGTGGAAGCATCTCCACTGGCCACTAGCGCATCGGCCAGGTTGCTTGCCAGATACAGGCGCGAGAGCGGCCCGCACTCGACGAAAACGCGTATTCCGTAAAGACCGGCGTCATCAGCGGCTTTGCGAGCCGCTTCGGCCTCGGCCGCATCCGGGAACTGCAGGTAAAAGAGCCATTCAGTTCCGCGGGCGACGGGCAGTGTTCTCTCGCACCGGGCGTCGTCCAGCACGACACAGATGCCTTGTTTGCCACCCACGCGCTCAATCGCCTGCTGAAGAAGCTCGGCGGTCGGCTTTGACTCGGCTGCCTGAGCGGAACCGGCGTGACGGAACACCGGCGCTCCCGTCAAGACGATGCCGACGACAAGGATCGTTCCGAGAAGGTGCGAAGCGCCTCGCGCGGTGGGCCGGGAGAATGAACAGGGTCTCATTGGATTCGCCTCCGGATTGACATCTTCTTGCACAATCTGCCGCGTTTCATCCGCCAATCTGCCAACCACAAATAGTAGGCTCGCGCAGGCGCAGCGGGATTGCAAGCCCCGACGATCAAGCCGGCACGGGAAAGCGGGGCTGAGGCGGGAGCTACATCCCCAAAAAAAGACCGGATGGCGAACCATCCGGTCTCTTGATTCAACCCGCGGCCCGTCAGACAACGTCCGACGAGCGCATGGCACTCAGGCTAACGCCTTGCCCGCCAGTATGTCTCGCCCGCGCCGCCGACGGGGATGATCTTCGGGCTGATTGCCATCGGATCATCGCTCCACGGTCCATTGACTGACCATGCCCGCTGCAGGACGCCACCCGCCCACTCGACGCGGACATTAGCGCCGTCAGGTGTGACATTGAGCGTTGGCGCCACAGGGGCTGTCATGGTCCGTTTCTGGAAGGCTTTGAGCGCCTTCGGATTGGACAAATCATTGACCAGCACCGGTGTGCCGTCGGCGGCGATGCTGAACAACTCGACCGCGGCCGTGCCGCCGCCCTCGTACCAGATCGCGCGCAGCGGATAGACGCCAGCCATCGGCACATAGAACGAGAACGGCACGGCAGTGCCTGCCGAGTCACCTTCGTGGACGCCCACGACGGGGGTGTCATCGGGCGCAATGGTCACTGTGACGTTCGGCAGGAGCGCTTTGAGGGTGTCGCCGTCGAGGCGCGAGATCATGAATGTCATGAGGCCGACCGCCTCACCACCATAATTGCCAATCGGCCAGATGCCCGGTCCACTGCTCGCATCGGCGTTGTTGGCGATGATACACGCCAGCGCGCCGGCCTGCAGACAGCTTATCGCCTTGCCGTCAAACCGACCCACACCGCGGTCGCACAGGGCGATATTGCCGCGGATGGCGTCAGCGTTGTTGAGCGTGATAGCGCACTCGGCAGCGGTACTTCCCGCCTTGCAGGCCACAGGCGGATCGGCGTAGACGAGCTTTGCCGTTACCGGAGTAACCGGTGGATTGAGGATCATAGCGGTCGAGTAGAACGATCGCCTTGACGCGGCTGGCTCGGTGATCTCAAGGGCGCTGTAATGCGCCGGCGGCGTGTCCGTGGCCGTCACTTTGAAGCCATCGTC
>JAXDCU010000323.1:0-3114 GCA_034677645.1 Verrucomicrobiia bacterium | reverse complement strand
CCGCCGCCGACCAGGTACATTCCATCGAATTCTTCGAACCGGTTTTGCGGACGCAAGTGAAGCATCTGCGAAAAACTGTGGGCGAGGTTGAAAGTCGCGCCGCGATAGACGTCCACCTTGCTCTCCCAATCCGCCGGTGTGACCACGCGCTCGAATCGGATGCGTTTTTCGATGTCAGTTGGGAGGCCGATCTTAGGCAATTGGCGCAGTGCCACTTCGCGATACCGAGTCCGCTCCTTGCTCCAATCCACGTTCGGGTGCTGGTGCGTCACCGGCACCAACACGTACAACGCGCTGTGGCCCGGCGGCGCCATCGTGGAGTCGGTGAGCACAGGATTCTCGACGTAGAACGATGGGTCTTCCGACAACACGTGCCGCTGTTCGATCTCTTCCAGGTTTCGCCGATAGTCTCTTGTGACATAGATGTTGTGGTGGGCGAGCTGATCGAAGCGGCCTTCAACCCCCAGATACAACATGAAGGTCGAGCAGGAAAAGCGTTTTCGCGCGATGTTCGCGTCGCTCCATCGGCGGCGCAGCCCGTCAGGCGCCAACCTGGTCATTGCATGTGCGAAATCGGCGTTAACAACCACCGCATCAGCCCGCAACTCGCCCTGAGCCGTTCTGACCCCAGTCGCCCGGCGGCCGGTGAAGAGAATCTCTTCCACGGCGGTGTTGAGCTTGATTTTCGCGCCCAATTCATCGGCCACGCGCGCCATGTTACGCGTAACGGCGTTGCAGCCGCCGGTGGGATGCCAGATGCCGTGTTCGTATTCGAGGAACGAGAGGATTGAGAACAAGCTCGGACATTGGAATGGGGACATGCCCAGATACTTCGACTGAAAGGTGAACGCCAATTGCAGGCGTGGGTCACCAAAGAATTCAGCTAGTTCGGCGTGCAGGGACTTGTGCGGCTTGAGATACGGCAGCACAGCCATGAGGCGCAGACTGAACAGGCTCTTCCAGCCCGGGAACGGCGTTTGCAGGCATGGCGCGAACTTCTCCAGCTTTGCGCGATTGTAGTCCATGAAACGCCGAAATCGCGGCCCGTCCGCGCGCGACAGTTTCCCGATCTCGGTCATCATTCGTTCAACGTCCGGAGTCGCGTTCAGTTCGCCACCCGCGCCAAACACAAGCCGGTACTGCGGATCGAGCTTGTTCATCGGCACTTCTTTGAACAGGTCGCGCCCAACTTCCTGGTAAATCTCCTGAAGGATTTGAGGATAGAGGAAGAACGTCGGTCCGAGATCAAACGTGTAACCGCCGCTTGCGATGGGCGAGGTGCGTCCGCCCACGCATGGTTGCTTTTCGAGTACTGTGACGTCCGCTTTTGCCTTGGCCAACAACATGGCCGCCGCAAGACCGCCCGGCCCGGCTCCGATGATGATCACGCGTCGCGACATGGCAACTGTCTAATCTAAACCAGGAATCCGAGCAAGCCTTGTCGCCTCGCTTCGCCAGCATTGATAGGCCTCCCGGCAAGCGACCGACAGCGGCGCGCAGATCATGCTTGGTCAAACGCCTCGCACCGTCTATAGGTTGGTCAAGCGTGCGTCGTTGGCTGTTCATTTTGATGTTGCTCACCGGGGCATTCGCGCGATCAGACGCGTTCTCCGACAGCGAGACGCTGGCTGGGATCGCCCAGTTCACTGAGGCCGATAGGGCCTGGGACGCAGATCGCTTCGCCGTGGCGGTAGAGATGTTGAAACGCGCCGCCAGCAACAGGACCAACAATGTTACAAACCACTACTGGCTGGGCGTGGCGCTTTTTCACCGCGCGTTGTGCTTGCAGCATTCTCCGGGCGCTTCAACCAACAAACCAATTGCCGAGGCCACGCTCGGCACCGCTGTCGAAGCTCTTGCGAGGGCGGTGGAGCTGGATAACCGGCACGCGGAGAGCCACGCTCTGCTGGGAACGATCTACGGGATGAAGATTGACGGCAACCTCGCGCGTGCCGCCTGGTTCGGGCCGCGCGTCCAGAAGCATCGCAAGGCGGCGATGAAGTTTGGGGCGGACAATCCTCGCGTGGTCTATCTGCTAGGGACGTGCCAGTTGCACACGGCCAAGAAGCCCGCCGCGTTGCGTGAGGCGCTTGCGACATTTCGCAAGGCAAAGCAGCTTTTTGAAGCGGAGGCCAAAGTCATACCCGGGCCTCTCGATCCGCGCTGGGGGTACGCCAGTTGCCTCACGTTCATTGGCCGAAATTACGAGCTCTTGGGCGAGTTGGAGGAGGCCGCGGCGGCGTATCGATGCGCGCTCGTGGAACGCCCTGCCGACCACTTGGCCAAGGAGGGTTCGAAACGGGTCGCGCAAAAGGATTAGATTAGTGCACTTATGCATGCCAAGAAAGTCATTGTGATCGGCGCCGGTTTGGGAGGATTGTCCGCCGCAATCTCGCTGAAACAATCCGGGTACGACGTCGAAATCTTCGAGAAGAACGCCAAGATCGGCGGCAAGCTCAACGTGCTCAAGGAGCGCGGCTACACTTTCGATCTGGGTCCGTCCATACTCACCCTCACCCACATATTCGAGAGATTGTTCGAGCGAAGCGGAAAGAAGATGGCGGACTATATTCCAGTCCGGAGGCTGCGACCTCACTGGCGTAACTTTTTCGAAGACGGGACGGTACTAGACCTGTACCCCGAGTCCGACAAGATGGCCGCCGAGGCGCGGAAGGTGGGCGAGGACCCAGCCAACGTCGAGCGTTTCCTCGATTATTCGGCGCGCCTCTACGATTTGGTGAACGAGGGTTACTTCGAGAAGGGCCTGGACACGACGGGCGATTTCGCGCGCTTCTACGGGCTGCGGACATTCCCGAAGTTTGACTTGTTCCGCACCATGCACGGCGGGGTGAAACGGTTTCTCAAAACGCGCCACATGCAGGACGTGTTCGATTACTTCATCAAGTACGTCGGCTCGTCGGCTTATCACTCGCCCGCGTTCATGAATTGCCTGCCCACTATCCAGTTCCGATACGACCTCTGGTACGTGGACGGCGGATTGTACGGCATCGCGCTTGGCCTCCAAAGGCTGATGGATGAGCTCGGCATCGCCACGCGCCTCAACAGCGAAGTCACCCAGGTGCGCAAGGACGGCAACCGCGTCACTGGCATCGC
>JAXDCU010000322.1:0-6136 GCA_034677645.1 Verrucomicrobiia bacterium | reverse complement strand
ATCCAAAGACGATTTGGCCTCCGTGAATGGCGGGGAAACGGAGCAGCCGGGCTTCAGCCGCCATGGACGAAACCGCAAACCACAGCGCCAGCACGTGGCAAACCAGAACACTGGATTTCATGTGAGGACTCTTGGACATCTGAAGAATCGCGGCGAGAATCCATTCGGCGTTGATGCAAAACAAGCAAAAAGGGAATCGCCTGTGACCCGCCAGTTGTGCAAATCCAGGGTGAAGTCCATCTGGTGTTTGTCGGACGGCGCGTAGCCGTGGAAACCGGTCCACGGCCCCGAATATAACAGCTCGTCCACGGAGCTTGCTGCAGTTCTGGACTCAGTTCGTCAAAACCCGCAAAGGGCATGCCAGAAGTCCCTTGACACCTGCCTCATCGTCCCCGTTGACTCAACCGGACATCTGACCGTGCCACTGTCAACTCTCATCCTGGCATCGCGCTCGCCGCGCAGGCAGGAACTGCTCAGGCGGATAGGCCTGCCATTCGAGGTGGTGTTCCAGGATGTCCCGGAGCGCGATGACCATGCCCTAAGTGGGCGCGAACTGGCTCTATTCAATGCCCACCGCAAAGCCTCGGTAGTCGCGCGCAGGTTCCCGGATCGGTTGGTGCTTGGGGCCGACACGGTGGTATGCTTGGAGGCGGTGAATTATGGCAAGCCCCGCGACCTCGCCGAGGCAGCCACCATGCTCGAGGAACTTCAAGGACGCACGCACCAGGTCATAAGCGGGGTAGCCCTCATTCAGGCGGCGATTGGCAGGAAACGACTGTTCACTGACATCACGGATGTCGTTTTCAGGCCGCTGACTGCCGCCCAGATCAGCGCTTACATTGCCGCCGTCAATCCGCTCGACAAAGCCGGCGCCTACGCGATCCAAGAACGAGGTGGCGAAATCGTGGCGGCCATCAACGGCTCCCACGCGAACGTGGTCGGACTGCCGGTCGAGCGGCTCGTCGACGAGCTGGCACTGTGGCCGGGCAGTGAGGCTTTGCATGGGCGCCATCAGTCGCTATGATGCGGCGCATGAGCAAGGCAAAACGTTTGTTGCACACTCGGTATCGAGTCAACGATCTCGAACGAAGCGTGCGGTTCTACAAAAAAGCGCTCGGATTGCGAGAAGTGCGTCGTCGCAAGTCGCCGCGTGGATCGGAGCTTGTCTTTTTGAAAGCGTCGGAAAGCGAGGTACTGATCGAGCTCTGTTACTATCCCGACAGTGGACTGGTTCAGGTGCCGCCTGACCTCACGCACCTGGCTTTCGAGGTTGACAACCTCGATGATTTCGCAAAACACCTCGAACAGCTTGGTCTCTCATACAGCGATGGACCGCATTACCAGGATGACGGCGGTGGATTTGCGTTCGTGGATGCGCCTGAGGGATACGAGATCGAGCTGATGCAGCCTCCCACCCAAAACTTGCTTGCCGGCAACAAATCCTGACTTGTGAAACATGAGGCGCGGATTGCGCCCACAATGACAGACATGTTGAACGAGCAAAACCTCGCCAGACAACACTCCGCGTTATGACTGGACATTCGTCCGCCCACATGCTCTGGCGCACGCCCGACCGGCTATTCGACTTCCCAGGGCCAACCCTCTTGATGGGCATTATCAATGTGACGCCAGATTCCTTCTCCGACGGCGGGCGCTACCTGGACCCTGGAGCCGCTGAGGAGCACGCTTTGCGGTTGGTGCGGGAAGGAGCGGATATTCTGGACATTGGCGGCGAATCGACTCGTCCCGCGGCGTGTTGTGTCGATCAGTCCGAAGAACTCCGTCGGGTGCTTCCAGTTCTGAAGCGTATTTGCGGCAAGGTGTCCGTGTCGGTGTCGATCGATACGCGAAAACCTCGTGTGGCGAGGGCTGCGTTGGATGCTGGAGTGGCCATAGTTAACGATGTCGAGGCAAACCGTGATAATGATGAGATGTGGCGGATTGTGGCCGCGGCCAGAGCCGGTTACGTGTGCGTGCACATGCAAGGCACGCCTCGAACCATGCAAGTTCAGCCTCATTACGACAATGTGGTGCGAGACGTGAGCGGATTCTTCGCGGACCGGCTTCGGCGACTGGAAGCGGTCGGTGTGGAACCGGACCGGGTTGTCTTGGACCCCGGGATCGGGTTCGGCAAGACGCTCGATCACAATTTGCTGTTGCTAGCACATTTGGATTCTCTTAGAAGAGTCGGGCGCCCCCGGTTGGTGGGGCTGTCACGCAAATCGTTCATCGGTAAGTTGCTTGGAGCGGAGGTTGAGGAGCGCCTGCCTGCTTCGCTGGCCTGTTCGGCGTGGGCGGTGTCGAGGGGGGCGTGCATTCTCCGGACTCACGACGTGGCTGCCACGCGACAGGCGGTGCGTATCGTCGAAGCTCTCATGTTGAAACAAGAGAAATGAGCTGGCTGCAGGACAACTGGCGCGCATTCATAGAGATCGTCGTCTTGGCGATGATCATCTATTACTGCATGCGCCTGGTGCGCGGCACGCGCGGAGCGCCGATTGTGATGGGATTCGCCATTGTGATGGTCGTTCTGACAGCCTTGACACTCGCGCTAGACCTGGAGGTTCTTCGTTTGTTGCTCCGCAACTTCTTCGCCTTCTTCGCGGTGGCGATCATTGTCATCTTTCAGCCCGAAGTGCGCCGTATTTTCGCCAATCTGGGCAGTCTGCCCACATTTGCCAGCGCCCACGAAACCCGCGCCAAGATTGAAGTCCTGATCAAGACTGTTGAGCGACTGGCTGACGTGCGAATTGGAATGCTAGTTGCCATCGAGCAGTCAATACAGCTCCAGGATGTGGTCGAATCGGGCGTCGTGGTCGACTGTGAGGTTACCAGCGAAATGATCGAGACGATCTTCTTCCCTAATAACGCAATGCATGACGGCGGTATTATTATCCGCGGCGACCGTATTACGCATGCGGCTTGCATCTTTCCACTGACACAGCGGCAAGGACTGAGCGCATCGCTCGGCACACGCCACCGGGCGGCCATCGGATTGAGTGAGGAAACCGACGCCGCGGTGATTGTGGTATCCGAAGAGACGGGCGCCATCTCATACGCGCACAGAGATCAGTTGGTGCGCAACGTGTCGATTGAACAACTTCGTGATTTTCTGACTAACATCTTGCTGACCACGCACCCTCCCCGCAGCCTCATGGAGTGGCTCCGATCGCTAGTGCGTCGACCCGCGGCGTCGCCACCGGGCGCCCCTCTGCGAGTAAAGCCGGAATAGTCTGACAACATGCGTCTGCGGCAACTCATCACACGCAACTTGGGTTGGAAAGTGGTTTCCGTGGTGCTCGCCACATTGGTCTGGCTCAGCTTCCGTTCCGGCGTGCCCAGCCGCATCAAACAAGGCGGCACGGTTAGTTTGCCGCGGCAGGAAGTGAGAATCCTCAAGCTGGCCGACGACACCCGCCAGTACCGGCTTGAACCGTCGACGGTTGACATCACGCTCGGCGGGAACCCGGATGTCTTGGATAGACTGCAAATCGATGATCTCCACGTGTTCGTGCGCGCTGGCAGAGGCCCGTTGCCTCCCGCTAAACCTCAGCCCGTCAGTGTGCACGCCCCGGCGGGTATCACGGTCCTTGCTATCACGCCCCCGGAGGTGACGATCAATCTGGACGGGGGACTAACCGATTAGCGCCAGCACTTTGCCGCAACCTTGCGGAATTCCCGCGGCCAGCGCGTATCCTCCAGCCTTGGAATCCTCTCGTCACCCGCGCCTGTTGGCTCGCCAGAGAAGCGCTGCTCCTATCGCCTGAAAAAGAAAGTTAGGCGCCCAGAGTATCAGATCGGGGTGACGCCGCGGATAGGTTTCCCACGTCTGAGCCAGAACGACGAAACTGTAGTACATGAGCACAAGCGCAAGTGCAATGCCGACGCCGGCGCTGGTCTCGCGCCTGTGAGCCCGAATGCCCAGCGGAATGCCAATGAGCGTGAAGGAGACGCAGGCAAACGAAAACGCGAGCTGGCGATGCATCTGCACCGCCAGCGGCGTGGCGTCTATGCCCCGGCGCTGCCAGTCATAGTACTCGATGAAAAGCTGGGTGAATGTCATTTCGACTAGCTTGGGCTTTCGAATGGTCCGCCCAGGAATGCGAGCAGGGAGTTCAATCGTTTGGTTGAAGCCACCTCCAGGTTGCCATGAATCAACGTACACACCCTCGACTTCCGGCATGAACAATGTCACGGACTGGTTGGTGGCATTTGCAATGATGCGCGCTTCCGAAGCCCACAGGATCATGCTTACGCGCGGGGTGGCGGTGTTATCGGAGGCATCGGTCGAGTTGGCGACGCCGATCGCTGGCGGTGCATTGATGGTCTCGTTTGTGTCGGAGGCGGTGGTTGTGGAGCCGGTCTGGGGCGCGCTTGTGGCGCCCACGGCGCGCAACATGTTTGTAGTTTCAACCGCCGCCGCGGCGTTAGTGTCCATGATGTATACCAGCAAGTTGCGCAGCGTGTCGTGGCCCGTGATCTTACCGACGTAAATGACATAACCGGGGAAATCGCGTACGAACTGATTCTCGGACAAAAGGCTTGTCGGCCTCTTGGTGCCCAGTTGATAAACGAGCTCCTTGTAGGCGAATCGAGAGGCCGGCGCCAGATACAGGTTGAACCATCCGCTAACACAGCTCAGGACAACGCTAAGTAGAATGACCGGCGTTACCATTGCCACCAGGCTGATGCCACCTGCGCGAACTGCCGTGAATTCCTGGTCAGCGCTGAAGCGTCCGAATACCAACAGAGTGGCTGTGAGCATCCCCATTGGCAGGGCGTAGACCAACGCAAAAGGGATGAGCAGGCCCACAGCCTCGGCTGCGCTGATCAAAGTCACACGATGGCCTACCAGTAGCACTAAAACATCACGAAGTATGTTGCCCAGCAAAAGAACCGACGTGAACACCGCCACGGTAAGCAAAAGGGTCGCAAGCACCTGCCGGACTAGATATAGGTGCAGCGTCTTCATTCAAGTGGATTTCCATTGTGTGAAATCGCGGACTCGGTGGACGCGATCGGCCGCACCCAGTCGGCCATAAAGGGCTTCCGCCCATGAATACGACTCAGGAATGTCGCCGGCCATGATCAGCCGGCACGGAAAGAGCAGGCCGGCCACATGGGCAAGGTCCGCGATGCGAAGGCAGGACAGCATCTCAATAGCTGGGCCGCGCCCGTCTTTCTGGCTTGGAGCGTTTTGGGTTGCGGGCGGCGACTCAATGAAAACGGAATCGACCCCACCGTCCAGCAATGCCGCATACAGAGCTACAGCCACCATCTCGCCCCGCGCCGCAATCGAAATGCGCCCCGGCTCGATTCCCGCCATGCACCGCGCCGCCTCGATCATCCTCAGCGTGTCCCAGACACGCATCGAAGCCACCGTGCGCCCCGTCCACGCCGCCGCCCGCCGCACATGCCAGTTTAGGTCGTCTCCCCACGCTGTGTCGCCCGTGCCGCGCGACTCAAACTCGATCTTCGCGCCGGCCAGGGCGATGTCCGAAACGAAAGCGCGGGTGTCACCCCTGCCTTCTCCAGGAAGACGCGGAGCAATCACGGCTGGAGTGGCGCCTTCGAGTCGCTTCGATCGCCACAGCTTTCCACGCAATCGCCAACCCTCTTCCGAGGTGAACGCGAAACGACATCCGCGCTCGTTTCCGTTCTCGTACTCGAACTCGATTTGCAGCTCCAGCGGAACGCGCTTCGAAGGGAAAGCCCCAAATGTGGTTTCAGTGAGGGCAGCCGTCACGCGGCGCCGAGCAGTGGCAAGTTCGGCGCGGCTTTCGATCTTGGGCGGTGCTGGGAGTTGCAACAAATCGTCTTGGATGGTCGGCGTTCGATTGTCCGACTTCGGGCGCTGGCTGAAAACGCGCAGGGTCTCAACTGATTCCTGGCGGTCAGGCGAATCGTCGATGTCACCAATCTGGTCCGGTCCGAGTTCGCGGTCTTGGAGGTGGCGGGCGAACCATGAGAAGATGGCGGTGCGCGAGCATTGGTGGTACGAGTGTCCGCCGGGAGTTTCGACAAGGCTGAGGTTCCGCGACGCGCCCAGTCGGCTGTAGAGCCGGGCGAGTTGGGCGTGGACCTCGCGTATCGACTCGATCGTGAAAATGGCATCGCGGTCCGCGGACGCGATAAG
>JAXDCU010000321.1:0-8117 GCA_034677645.1 Verrucomicrobiia bacterium | reverse complement strand
AACGCGTAAGGCACCGGATTGTCGGTCCGTTGGTAACGATCGAGGAGTTTCCTTAGATAGCAGGTCCCAGCCAAGATGTTAGTCCCGGGATCAAGCAGGTGCGTTTCCGGGAGCGGATAAACTCGTGCGCTCTCCGCCCACTCCTGAGCCGCCGCGTCCATTAGCTGCATCAAACCAATTTCCCCAGCCTTGCCACGCGCCTTTTGATTGAAACGACTTTCCTGCCAAACAACCGCCTTTATCAGGGCGGGGTCGACTCCGTAGCGGCGAGCGGCGGACAAAACTCGGTCGTCTTGGCTATGTTCGAGTCGCCATTCCGACCACAATCGAAGCGCACAGAGTCCCGCCGCCAATAGCACCAGAATCAGGGCGACTATCAAGACGGGTCGCTTCACGGCCTAGCGATGCGGGGGCTGAGGCAGAATCGCGTTGATCCAGTTTGCCATCAGCGGTTCATGATGTCTTCGATCTCATCGGCTTCGATAGGGATATCAGACATCAAATCGACACTGCCTTGTTCGGTGATGAGCACGGTGTTCTCGATGCGCACCCCGAAACCTTCCTCTCTCACATATATCCCGGGCTCAACAGTCATCACCCAGCCAGCCTGAAAAGGCTCAGTCGTAAAACCGACGTCGTGCACATCCAAGCCGATAGGATGTCCCACACCGTGCATGAAGTATTGCTTGAACGCGGGGTTGTCAGGGTCCTGCCGCTGAACAGCGCGCTTGTTCAGCAAACCCAGACCAAGCAACTCCGCCTCGATCAACTGCTCGGCTTCCCTCTGCCAGTCCTTGGCGAGCTTGCCTGGAACGAGGTTGCGAACGCACTGCCGGAACACGCGGAGCACGGCGTCGTACACCTGGCGCTGCCTGCGCGAATACCTGCCACGCACGGGGATCGTCCTAGTGAGATCAGAGTTGTAATTGGCGCATGCGGCAGCCACATCCAACAGGAGAAGCTCGCCGGCCCGACAGACCGCGCCGTTGTCCATGTAGTGCAACGCACACGCGTTAAGTCCGGAGGCAATAATCGGAGGATACGCAAAGCCGCTTCGGCGGCGGATGAATTCATGCGCGAACTCGGCTTCGATGTCGGCCTCCGAGATACCAGGCTTCACACGACGCAGAACACGGCGAAAACCGCGGCCGGTGATGGCGCAGGCCTCGCGTATCAGTGTCAGTTCCTCCGGCGACTTGACGGCGCGAAGGCGGTGCATCAGGCGCGCCAGCCTCTGGTAGGCGTGCAGCGGGTATCGCCGCCGACAATCCACCACGAATCGAGCTTCGCGCGTTTCGACCTCGACAACGGCCCGCTTGTGCTCGTTGGCATTCAAATACACGTGTTCGCATTCGCACATGAGCCGATGGAACAAACGCGGAAACTCCGAAAGCCAGTGGATGCTGCCGATGCCGCTCCGAGCGCGCGCTTCATCTCGGGTGAGCTTGCGCCCCTCCCACGTCTCCATCAACGGCGTCGGCTCCCGAAGAAACAACAGTTCGCGGTGTTTCTCATCATCCGCGTCGGGGTAAACCACAAGAATGGTCTCCTCCTGTTCAATTCCAGTCAGGTAGAACAAGTCGGAGTTAGGCCGCGGCGGAAATGTTCCATCCGCGTTGGTGGGGAGTATATCGTTGGAATTGACCACAGCGAGCGCGTTCGGAAGCATCAGCTCACGGAGGCGCTTGCGGTTTTCCGTGAACAAGCTGGTTGGGACTCTATTGTGACGCATACTTACACTCCGTTCAGTGAGAAAACCACGAGGATCGGAGAACATCCGACCCGGGTCAACCGTCGCCGGATAACGGAACTCAGTCCCGCCGTGACAAACCGCTCAGGCCTTCGCGGCTTCTTCCTTTTTCCAGACCCGCTTTGGTGGCTTGACGACCAAGCCCTTCTTGATTGCGCTTGCCGAGACGCGTATGTAGCGCACCTCGCCATCGACGACAGCTTTGACTCGCTGCAGGTTGGGAAGAAACCGGCGCTTGGTAATCGCGGTCACGTGCGTTCCGATACCGCCCTGTTTCTTGGGCTTGCCACTGCGCCAAATAATACTGCCTTTAGTCGGGCCTTTGCCGGTCAATTCACAACGTCTTGCCATAAACTGCGTGTTTCGTGTCAGCGTGTCATGTCAGCGTGTCAGTGTCAGTGCTACTAGATTCTATTTGTAGCAACCCAAATGACTACCCCGCAAGGACAATCTGCGGCCAACGGTCAACCTTTGAGGCACCAAGCCGTGCCCACAAGACCAACCAATACCGCGCCGCGAGCCAGCCACCGCCCACGTCCGTCGAGTTCCGGCTTTCGGGATTTCGCCTCACCCATGATACCCAGCAGCAAAGACGCGATCCCGAGAAGAAACGTGATTGGATTTGGTCTCTTGATCGCCAGGCTCGCCACCATATCGAGCGTCGCGAACATAATCGCCACCCACGCGATGTCGTTCCAATCCCCAAGCAGCGGCCGCGGCCGCCGTTGGCCGCTGGCAGACGGCGGAATGGGCGGAGGCAGAGGCACGCCCGGAACCACCGGCGCCACAGTGGTAGCTCGCGCTCTCCGCCCACCCTTTCCAGACGACCCGACAGCCATGCGCAAATGGTCGCCGCGCTTGACCATTTCGATCGAAGGAAACGGATCGCGCCCGCCAAGCAACCGCGCGCGCGCGCACCAGGGACACTGTTCGAGGTGATCGCCGTGCAGGTGCTGGTTGTTCGCCCAGCAAACAACGAGATGCGATTCCGCTTCTTCGAGGAGCCACTGCCAGCTTTGAGGGTCAGGCCTGAGTTCTGGCCGGAAGTGGCCGTCTTGAAAACAACGAAGCACGAGGTTGCGCAGACCTGGCGGCAGAACGTCGAGCGGCGGCGCTGAAGGTTTGGGGGCGTACGGAAGGCGGGTATTACCGCCGGCTGGGAAATCGCCAGCAGCGATGCGGCGCTCGTAGGGGGGCGACTCGCCGGCTCCGCGGTAGACACCGGCGAAGGGATGTGTCCCCTCCATTAGCAACTCGAAAACCAGGACGCCGAGCCCGAACCTATCGTGTACTGGCTCGCGGTCCACGCGGCTGAAGTTCTTGCCCTGCAACTCGGGTGGGGTGAACTCGGGTTTGCCGACCCTGCAGCGGTACATACAACCCGCGCCGGGGTCCCAAACCTGGAAAGAATCGGTGTCCACCAGCGTTACGAGCGCTGTCTCGGAGACCAGCACGTTGGACTCATTCAGGTCGCCGACGACATAGCCGCGCTCGTGGAGTGCGCGGATCGCGATCGCAAGGTTCCGCGCCGTGCGGTTGAGATACAAGTAGTTGAACAGCGGACACTCGCGTCTCCGCGTCTTGGGATGAAGGTAGTCAGCCACTGGCCTCATGTTGACCAACCGAGGCATCAGAAACCCAGAAACCATCCGGGGCCTGTCAGGCGGGTGCAAAGCGTCAATAGGCCAGGCGATCGCGCAATGATGTTGGGCTGCCATCGGATCCAGCGGCGGATTGGCCAGCATCACCGCGAGCTTGCGTCTTCGTTCTTCCGTGGACTTATGCCAGACTTTGGCCACGAGATCGGGTTGATCGGGGACGAAGTATATTCGAGCTTCGCCCCCAGCCCCAATGAGATCGCCCTCGCCAAGCGTGATGACCTTGCCCGTCGACTGACGTTGGAGGCGCATTGCTTCGCGCAGTCAATGTTTAGTGCGACTTGCCGTGGCTACCGTGGGGGTTTTGAGTATCGCTACGATTCTCCTCGGAAGACAGCTCGTCGTTTAGCAGACAGGCCAATAGAAGGCTCAAATCATCATCTGTCCGCGCCGCGACCCGGGGCGATTTCAGGAACGATTCGAGCGCCGTGGTTTTGTCGCTCTTGTCCGGCGCTGTCTCGAGGAATCCGAAAAGCGGACGAAAAAAGCCCGAATGAGGAGTGAATTCAGGATACTTGAACGCCAGAAGCTGCAGACCGTCACACAGAACCGCCGCGTATCTGATTGGGCCGGTTCTCACTTCGATTCGCGCTTGTTCCAGAGCCGAGTCCGCGGTCAGGAACATTGTCTCGTTGAGGTGCTCGGTTAAAGGAGGACGAACAAGAACGGCGTATGTCCCAGGCTCAGCCCCCGTAACAGCCGCCCCGTCCCCAATCTGTGCGGCGGCAACGCGCGTCCGGCTCAAAACCGCCACGATCAGAGTGCTCGCCAACTCGCGGGAGCGGACTTGACGACGATTAGCCTCGGCAAGCACGGCTTCACGGGCCCTGCGCAAAACTTCGCGCAACATCCCACTCCAGTCCGCGTCAAGACCTGAAGCTCGAGTCGAAATCACTTCCTCGGCAAGGCAACGAAGGGCGGTTCCAACAGCGGTTGCGGCGCCTACCTCCGCAAGAGACGCTGATCCGGAGCCATCGGCAAGCGCGACCAAGAGCAGGCCGCCCGGTAAGAGGCGCCACTCCATGGCATCCTGACAAGGGAGACTCGCTTTCCGATGGCTGGTTCCCCGCACCGAGGCGGCGACTACACGCCACGTGTCCATGTCGTGACTGTCTGCGCGCATGCTCAGACCGCGCCCCAGCCAGGGGGCGGCAGAGCCACCTGCTCGTCGGTCTTCGATTGCGCAACAGCCTCCATGCTACGCGAGAGCCAAACAAACATCTCCGTGAAATTCAGCCCGATCAGCTTTACTGGAGTGCGCACGACGATCTCGGCGAGTTTGGCGATGTTGGCGTTTTCGACGCCTACGGCGAAGAAAGCGACGCGCTTGGCCGCCTCATCGCTTTTGACGCGAGCCGAAGCCTGCTGGACCACGGTGTCGGGCTCGCCCTGTGGTTCCCCGTCAGTGATCATGAACACCCATGGCCGGTAGTATGCCACGCCGTTAGCCCGGTAAGTGGCCTTGCGCGCCTGGATTAGGTCGAGCGCTTTGTGAATCGCACTGCCCATGAACGTCAAACCCTGGGCCGTGAGGGTCGGCGGCTGGAACTGGTCGACGGTCACGAAATCCTGGATGACTTTCACCTCGCTGTCGAACGTCACAACCGCCACCTCGACCCGGCGCGCCGCGAGTGAGTCCCGCTGGAGGTCGTCGCGAAACGCAGTTAACCCCTTGTTGAGGGCTTCAATCGGCGCACCCCGCATCGAGCCTGAAGTGTCAAGCGCCAGAACGCACGGACACCGCGGCTCCGGGTTTTCCGCAAACTCGACAGCTTCATCAAGCTTGACGTTGTCGCTCATGAGGCAACTCCTGCTTGGCTTGTACATGAAGGTGCGCGTGCTGGCAAGACGCAACCGCCGACACAACGCTGGACTTATTGGAAATGCCTTGACAGACAAGCGTTTGCTGCTAGGAGAAAGCCTGCACCATGTGCTTTGTCGATACGCCCCTGAACCGGCACACGATAAGCTCGGAATGTTGGCCGGCGTCCGAATCCCTGTTGCCAAGCCAATGCTGCATCATGAGTGAAATGAATGTCTTACACAAACCAAGCTTCCGCTGGCTTTGGCCCATTGCGCTCTCTCTCTCCTTGATTGCGGCGCTTGACGCCAGTGCAAGCCCTGTCAACGCAAATCAGGTCAGGTCCGCGGTCGAGTCCTTCCTGGTGCGGCGATTACCGACGACCGAAGCTGCGCTGGCTCGCACAATCAAGGGCTCCGGCATGTCCCTGTTTGGGGTAGAACTGGTTGAGCCAGTAAGAGTTACGAAGCAGACAGTCGGATTCGTCGCTCACCTCGCCCCAACCGGATACGTCCTGATGCGGGCCGACGACACTGCGCCACCGATCAAAATGTACTCGGAGGACGGCTCCTTCGAGAGTTTGCCGCCCGCACTATACAACGTGATCTGCCTTGAACTTGCCGAAGACGCCGCCGCTCTGGCGGACGGGAGCCAAAACCAAGCGGCGGTCGACGCGATGGCCAAGTGGCAGAGTCTGCTTACTGATGAGGCTTTTGGTTTGTTGGATGCTGACGCGGAGTTCGGCGTGGCGGGTGTTCCGCTCTTGAGCACGACCTGGAATCAAAACAGCCCTTACAACTACTACGCGCCAGCGGCAGCGGGTGGCCCTGGCGGCAGAGCATACGCCGGCTGCGGGGCTACTGCCATGGCGCAGATTCTCAAGTACCACGGTAAACCCACAACAGTCCAAAGTAATCACACATACACGGACTCCGAAGGCTCGTGCCAGGGGACACGCTCGATGGGCGAGGCTGGATTGGGCGCTTATGCGTGGTCGAACATGCCAAACTCGATTTATACTACCAGCCCAGAAGCTCAGAAACAGGCAGTCGGGCAGTTGATTTATCACGCTGGCGTGGCGCAAGAGTCCAACTACGAAGCTTCCGGGACAACCTCCTATGCGAACCGGATAGAGTCGGCTTTCGAAGCCGATTTCGCGTACTCGACTAGTAGTTATCAGTCAAAATCGCTCTTCTCGAGTCCCATCTGGTACTCCAAAATCAAGAACGACATCGATGCCAACAGACCGGTGTTCTATGCCATGTGGCAAGCGGACGGTACCGCGGGGCATGCGGTGGTCTGCGACGGCTATCGGAACGACGACGAGATACACTTGAACCTGGGCTGGTCGGGCGCCGGCAACCTCTGGTACAACATAGATACCGTAGCTTATGGTAGTTATACATGGACCGACCATGGCGCCGTCTTCAACATCACGCCGCCGTCGGGCGGAACAGTGCAGTTCAAGTCTTCGAGCTATGTAGTGGCCGAAAACGGTGCAGCTATACGGCTGTATGTGAGCCGCACAGGCGGCACTTACGGCGCGGCGAGCGTCGACTACGCATCATCGAGCGGGACAGCGAGCAGCGGAGCGGACTACACGGGAGTGTCAGGAACATTCTACTGGGCCAACGGGATTGCCACGGACAGGTACGTTGACATACCAATCGTCAACGACGCCTTTGTCGAGGGTAACGAAACGTTCACGGTCACGCTCAGCAACGCGCTCGGCGCGACACTGGGAGTTCCCTCCACAACGACCGTTACCATAACTGACGATGACCTGCCGACTGTGACCGTGAGTGCCACTGACGCGCTGGCTGGCGAGCCTCAGAGCGGTCAAGGCACAGGCACATTCACGTTCACGCGAAACGGGCCGACCACCGGAACACTCACGGTGAACTTCGCCGTCGGAGGAACCGCGACCGGCGACACGGACTACAGCGCTATCGTGACCTCCGTGCCTTTTGCCATCGGAACGTCGACGACAACAAGAACCGTCAATGTCACCGATGACGAGCTGGTTGAGGGCGATGAGACGGTCAGCGTGAAGCTGGCCAATGGGGTTGGCTACTTGGTTGGAACCCCTTCGAGCGCGACAGTGACGATCAAGGACGACGATTTCCCGCCCCCAGGCACTCTAGCGTTCAAGTCGGCCAGCTACCCGATTGGGGAGGCCGGCGGCAGTGCGCGGATATACGTGAGTCGGACTGGTGGTTCTTATGGGACGGCAAGCGTGAACTACGCAACGGCAAACGGCAGCGCAACGGCGGGCTCTGACTACACTGCTGTCAGCGGGACGCTTAGCTGGGCTAATGGAGACGCGGATGACAAGTTCTTCGAGGTGCCAATCATAGATGACAGCGTGTATGAGGCCACTCCCGACACCTTTTCCGCGGCCTTGAGTGGCGCCACTGGAGCGACGCTGGGGAGCCCAATCTCAACAACCATCACCATCACCGACGACGATACTCCGACGGGGACGGTGGTGACAGCGGAAGCGACGGACGGGGTGGCGGGCGAGCCAGGGACCCAACAGGGATACGGAGTGTTGACTTTCAGGCGGACCGGCTCGACCGGAGCGTCACTGACAGTGAACTACACTGTGGGAGGAACGGCGACCTTGGGCACGGACTACACGGGCTTGGGCAGCAGCATCGTGTTTGCGGCAGGACGCGCGACCTCCAACAAGCTAATCAAGGCGCTCGATGACTCTCTAACAGAGGGTGATGAAACAGTCGTGGTGACGCTGACAAGTGGCGCGGGCTACACCGCAGGTAGCCCAGCCGAGGTCACGGTGCTGATTAAGGACGACGAAGACGGTGCGGTGCCGGTGGTGACGGTAACGGCATCGGACCCGCTGGCCGGCGAGCCTGGCAGCGGGCACGACGATGGCACGTTCACATTC
>JAXDCU010000320.1:0-2532 GCA_034677645.1 Verrucomicrobiia bacterium | reverse complement strand
TTCCGAACCAGGCGCGCCGCCTCCTCAACATCGGCCAGCATCTC
The DNA here is from genome assembly GCA_034677645.1 of Verrucomicrobiia bacterium. GTDB lineage: Bacteria > Verrucomicrobiota > Verrucomicrobiia > Limisphaerales > J093 > JAAYVR01. The sequence goes on along the minus strand of JAXDCU010000320.1, from coordinate 2,488 downwards.
GCACGAGAATGACGAGATGTATAGTCGTCTCGCGTCCACTCCGTCTCCAGTGACAGCTTCTCGCAGTCCACTCAGCAAAGCGCGCCTCGCCTTAGCCGAGGCGCGGCCAGCCCACAACTCGGGCTCCAAAGGCGCAAGTTCAACCGCGCGATCGTAACGCTCGACTGCGTCGATGGTGTCTTTCCGGGCCTGTTCGAGTTGCTCAGCTTTGGGCGGCACCGAAATGGCTTGCGCGAGCCAAGCAGCCAACGTGGCGGGCCCGGACGCTTCGTTGTCCGGGCGCATGATAAACCGCAAGCACCGCTCCGCCAGGAACTGACCGAGCGCGGCGTGAGTGCGCCACTCCGAATTCCCCACACTGATCGCTCGCCGCAAAACGCGTTCGGCATTCTCCCACTGTTGGAGTCCGGCGAGAGCTTCTCCATATGCGGCCAGCACGGCGCCGTCGTTGGACAGCTCGGCGCTCTGTTGTTGAAACAGGTTCACGGACTTGGTCAAAGCCGCGTGCGCGCCGGCCCTGTCATTCAACACCATGCACAGCCCCCCCAGTCTGGCATGGCGCTGGGCGTCGTGCGGGGCACTGGCCAGCGCGAGTTGAAGGGACTCACACTCGCGCCTCAGTTCGTCGGCGTCGCTGATCATCGCCAATCCGTTGAACGGGTCCGAAGCCAATCCTAGCTTGAGTTCAACGCTCGGGAGACGGATGAGCTGGCGAAGACGACCTTGATAGTGCGTGGGAGTGGCGGCTTTCGGCAACAGGCAACAGAGAGCCGCGCAAGCGAGAACCGAGAGCCATATTCGGCGCAGTGATTGGACTTGCGGGCGCATCGCGGGGCCACCATATTCAAAGACGCGCATATCGGCCATCCAATTCTGGGCGATCCGACGGTGAAGCGAATTCTTTTGAAATATCAATTGACATTCTTCGGAGGAACCATACACTGATGCCGGTTTTTAAAGAGTCGAGTCAACCTAACTAGGAGCAGTTTATGAAGAACGTTCAACACGTTTCTACACGGGCCATCGCGTGGGGTTTGACCGCAGCGGTCTGTATGTGGATCGCAGCACAAGCCGCCGAAGGCAGTGCGCGTGTAGTGGCCATCCGCGCGGGCGGCGCCGATTACACAACTGACGGCACCACTTGGTACCAGCTCGAGCCAGGCACGGTGCTAAAAGCCGGCAGCACGGTTCGCACCGATGCCATGGGTGTTGTGGACCTGAACCTGGGCAAGAACGGCGGACGCGTCCGTCTCACACCAGGGACCACGCTCGCGCTTAACACACTTAGTGTCGAACAAGGCGCGGGCGAGTCGATAGCCAACACCGAGATGGGCTTGTCGACGGGGCGCATACAGGGTGTGCTGCGAAAGCTGAGCGCATCGTCGCGGTTTGAGGTCAGGACCCCGGTGGGGAGTGCTGGGATTCGCGGCACTAAGTACGATATAAGCGCCAACGGGCGGGTGACAGTAATCGAAGGGTTGGTTCAGGTCTACTACACGCCACCGGGCGCGACCGCTCCGGTCAAATTCGACGTTCCCGCGGGTTATACTTTCGACCCAACCGAGAACAGCGGGCGGGGCGGCGTGATTCCGACACCATTCAACGTTCAGGATCAGATCGATGCAGACCTGAATGATCTCATGAGGGTGGTGACGGAAGGCGAGACGGCGGAAGTCTATCTCCCGACGCCAACATGGGTGATTCCGAATCGTCCGTTCGACGCGACTCCCGGCCATGGAGACGCCAAGCCTTTCAACGTGCCGCCGCTGTACGAACCGACAACCGCGGTGGTTCCGAGTCCGCCGGTTCCGTAACAAACAAGCGTTTTAGTCAGTTCCCTTTCATAGCCCAGGGCGGCGGCGTGCTGCTCTGGGCTTTTTCATGGGCATTTCCGGCGCAACCAGAAGGACACAGTCGCGCATGCCGACACTGATCGCGCTCGCGGTCATAGGTTTGGCCTGTGTTTGTGAGATGCTGCCGGAATTACTCCCACGCGCGGGACATCCGGGAGAGTCGCGGCTGGGTTTGTTCCGGCGCCTCGAATGGATCACCTACGACTGGCGGATGCGGATCGCGGCAGCGAGCCATGAACCCGCGGCCTCGAATCTCGCCGCGGTGTTGATCGATGACGTTGCGCTTGACCGGGTCAATCAACAGACTGGGTACTATTGGCCGTGGCCACGTCAACTTTTTGGGCGTGTCGTGCGTGAACTCGTGGCGCAGGGCGCGCGTGCCGTCGCGTGCGACGTCTTCTTCCTGGAACGGCATCCCGATTTCGCCGAAACCCGGGTTAGCGTCTCTGGCGGGCGTGTTGTGGCGTCGGACGAGTTCTTTGCCCAGCAACTTCGCTCCGCGGGCAACGTCATTCTTGGGTGCCCTGGACAGATCGTGAGCAACCGCTGGCTCGCGCTGCCCCCGGTGATCGAGTTTCGCACCAACGCTCTGGCCATCGGCTGCGCGACCACCGACCGCGATGTGGACGGTGTTC
>JAXDCU010000319.1:0-6446 GCA_034677645.1 Verrucomicrobiia bacterium | reverse complement strand
CGAACGTCACCGTATTTGCGTTCATGACCACTAAGCACGCGTCGGAATTCAATCCGCGCGACTTACCGCAGCAAACGCCGAGAGCGATCCGCGTCCGGATTGCCGCGGGGCCGACGGTGCTGGCGAGGGCGTCGTGAACCTAATATCGCGTCTGGACCGGCGACCGGACTGGCTGTGACTGTCCGTTTGCCCAGTGAAGTTGCGCAAACCGAACAGACGTACTCGAACAGCTCGCCCGAAGGCAGCACCAAGAGCAGGCGTTCACGCACAGGTCGCGCCTGCCCGCACTTGGGGCAGTAGAGCTCGCTGGCGATGAAAGCTCCGAATTGCTGTGACATGCGACTCCACTGGATGCCCGGCGGCATTGAGAAAGCCGCCCCCGTTCAAGACACCGTCTCAGTCCTTGTCGTCCTTGGGCGTGACGGTTATTTGAGAGATTTCGCCGAAGCTGATGTTGACCTCCTTGCCGCCACCCTGCAGCAACTGCAGGAAGAACTCGTTGGCTGTAATGCGAGTGATGCGCTTTCCAATATACTCCTGTTTGGCCGTGCGCACCACGAGCACCAGGTCTTTCTCAGCTTCACTGGGAACAACGCGGAAAAACCCGGAAAACTGAGTTTCAACGAACCGTCTGTTGAAAGTGTATTCGCCCCGGTTGAAAACTCTTGGTTCAGCCGCGGACGCTTTGGATTTGGCACGCGAGGCGGCCACTTTCAAGCTGGACGCCGCCGGCGCCATGCCCACACGGCGCGAGGTGGCACCCGCCGCTGAACCGGCCAACGGAACTCCTGGCGCTGGCTCGGCCTCTGCCGGCTCTGGCTCCGCGACCGGCCCGCCTTCTTCGCCTTCAGCCTCAATCGTCGGCGAGACCAGGAAGATCAACGGCCCGAGCAGGGGTAGTAGTGCGGCCAAGCCGCACACGACGGCCACCGGGCGGTTCCGGTAGCGGGCGATTTCATACGCCACGAACAGGTTCGCCAAGTAGAGTATTCCAAAGACGCCGAGTCCGAGCGGTGTCAAGAATGAACTGAAGAGCGTGGTGCGCCCGCCGGGCCTTGTCACGCGCGGGACTTCACGGACCATGACCGACTTTGGCTTGGGCCTCGGCGGCGCTGGCAAGTCAAGAAACGGTTCGACCATCGGCTTGAGTCGGTCTATGGAGGCGAGTTCCTTGAGGGCTTCCTGCGTGAACTTGCTGTAGGAGATGCGCTTTGAGAAACCGCCCGTGATCCGAAAAATCACTCCATAGTCGTTGCCGTCGGAGACTTCGCCGCTTATTGTGCTCTGATCAAGCAGCTTGAAATCCGCGGCCCACGACACGCCGCCAACCAGCGTGGCTAGAATCCAGATTGCTGACAACCGCAATGCGTTGCGCATGTTGTGACCTGCATACCAGAGGGCGACCGGTCAGGGAAGCAAATTTCATGTCCAGCGCAAAATATGCAAAGGAGTGGCCAACCCATGTGGAGCACGTTGCTCCGCAAGACATGAACATCTGGTTTGGACCATGCGCTTGATTGACAAGTGCCGCGGCTGGCTGACCCGCAAGTCAGCCCCTATCACATACAATGAAGAGTTTCAGGACAATTGACGGCAACGAGGCAGTCGCATATGTGGCGTATCGCTGCAACGAGGTAATGGCCATCTACCCCATCACCCCATCGTCTGGCATGGGCGAGTGGTGCGACCAGTGGGCTTCCGAAGGAGTCCGAAACCTCTGGGGCACTGTCCCTAAAGTAATCGAACTCCAGAGCGAAGGCGGCGCGGCAGGCACGGCCCACGGCGCCATCCAGACAGGCGCGCTCACCTGTACATTCACCGCGTCACAGGGCCTTCTGCTCAAAATCCCCAATATGTTCAAAATAGCCGGTGAACTCACGCCGGCTGTCATTCACGTCTCCGCGCGCGCCCTGGCCACGCACGCTCTGTCGATCTTCGGCGACCATAGCGATGTAATGGCAGCCCGCTCCACGGGATTCGGCCTGATGAGCTCGAACTCCGTCCAGGAAGCGATGGATTTCGCGCTCATTAGCCAGGTCGCCAGTCTCGAATCGCGTGTCCCATTCATGCATTTCTTTGACGGATTCCGCACATCGCACGAGGTGGCCAGGATCGAGGTCGTTTCAGACGAGGTGATGCGCGCGATGATCGACGATGACCTGGTTATCGCCCACCGCCAGCGGGCAATGAATCCCGATCGCCCGGTACTGCGCGGCACCGCCCAGAACCCGGATGTCTTCTTCCAAGCCCGCGAAGCCTGCAATCCTTTCTACTCCGCATGCGCTGGCCTGACGCAAAAGACCATGGACCGATTTGCCGCGCTCACGGGGCGCCAATACAGCCTCTACCAGTACGCAGGCGCGCCAGACGCCACAAACGTCGTCGTCCTCATGGGGTCCGCTTGCGAAACGGCTCAGGAAACAGCCGAATACCTCAACGCCCGCGACGGCAAATACGGCGTCATTAAGGTCCGTCTCTATAGGCCGTTCGATTCCCGCAGGTTCTTCTCCGCTCTCCCAGCCACGGTCAAGAAGGTCTCAGTCCTCGATCGCACCAAGGAACCCGGCAGCGTAGGAGAGCCCCTGTATTTGGATGTTTTGGCTGCCATAGCCGAAGGAGTCGCTGCCCGTTGGGGCGGTCTCAACGCCATGCCGGTGGTGCTCGGCGGTAGATATGGCCTTTCGTCCAAAGAGTTCACGCCGGCGATGGTCAAGGCCGTATTCGATAACGCCTCGTCCGCGTCGCCCAAAAACCACTTCACGGTTGGCATCGCCGACGACGTTGCTCATCTGAGCCTGCCTTATGATCGCGAGTTCTCGACCGAAGGCGAGAATGTCGTGAGGGCAATGTTCTATGGCCTTGGCTCGGACGGCACCGTCGGCGCAAACAAGAACTCCATCAAGATCATCGGTGAGAACACCAGCAATTTCGCTCAAGGCTATTTCGTCTACGACTCGAAAAAGGCCGGCGCGGTCACCGTCTCTCATCTCCGGTTCGGACCTAATCCGATTCGCTCGACCTATCTCGTCAACAAAGCGAACTTCGTGGCATGCCACCAGCCAGTCTTCCTGGAACGTTACGACATGTTGGAACCTCTTGTCACGGACGGCACATTCCTGCTCAACACCCATTACGGACCCGATGAGATATGGGACAAGCTTCCTCGTCCGATGCAGGCGCAGATGGTTGCCAAGAAAGTCAAGTTCTACGTCATCGACGCCATCAAGGTGGCCCGGTCAACCGGCATGGGCAGCCGCATCAACACGGTCATGCAAACCTGCTTCTTCGCTCTTTCGGGCGTGCTGCCTCGCGAACAGGCAATCGAGCAGATCAAGTACACAATCAAGAAAACTTACGGCCGCAAAGGCGAGGAGGTCGTGCAGAAGAACATTCAGGCCGTTGACCAGACATTGACTAACTTGTTCGAAGTCAAAGTCCCGGCAAAGGCTACTAGCGGCTTCGATATACCCGATCCGTTCACCGCCGACGCTCCGGATCGCGTAAAGCAAACATTGGGCAAAATCTACGGCGGCGTCGGAGATTCGCTGCCAGTCAGCGCCATGCCTTGTGATGGCACATTCCCAACCGCCACCACGCAGTACGAAAAGCGCAACCTCGCCCTCGAAATCCCCGTCTGGGACGAAAAGACTTGCATCCAATGCGGCAAGTGCGCCGTCGTGTGCCCGCACGCCGCAATCCGCATGAAGGTCTACGAGCCAAAGCTCCTCACCGGGGCGCCGCCCACGTTCAAGTCGTGCGATGCCAGAGTGCCGGAGTGGAAAGGGCTCAAGTTCACGCTTCAAGTCGCTCCCGAAGACTGCACTGGCTGCATGCTGTGCATTGAGGCCTGCCCTGCAAAGAACAAAGCCGAGGTCAAACTCAAGGCTATCAATATGCAGCCGCAGGAACCCCTCCGCCAGCAGGAACGGGCTAACTGGGGCTTCTTCATGTCCATACCCGACCTGGACCGACGCAAGATCAAGATTTCCCAGCTCCGTCAGCAACAGGTCATGCGTCCTCTGTTCGAGTTCTCAGGCGCCTGCGCCGGATGCGGCGAGACCGCATACATCAAACTGCTCACCCAGCTCTTCGGCGATCGCATGGTGATCGGCAACGCCACCGGTTGCAGCTCAATCTACGGCGGCAACCTCCCCACGACGCCGTACTGCGTGGATCACAACCGCCGCGGTCCCACTTGGAACAACTCGCTCTTCGAGGACACCGCCGAGTTCGGCCTTGGTTTCCGCGTCTCGATCGACAAACAGCGCGAATTCGCCGGCGAACTCCTCCGCGAGCTTGCGCCTAAACTCGGCGATGAGTTCGTAACCGCGATCCTCAACGCCGATCAAAAAGACGAAGCCGGCATTTACGAACAACGCGAGCGAGTCGCCGCCCTCAAAAAGAAGCTAACCGGAGACGCTTCCTCAGAGACCAAGATGCTACTCTCTGTCGCCGATAACCTCGTCCGCCGCAGCGTCTGGAGCTTCGGCGGTGACGGCTGGGCCTATGACATCGGCTATGGCGGACTGGACCACGTGCTGGCTAGTGGACGCGATGTCAACATCCTGGTCCTCGACACCGAGGTTTACTCGAACACTGGCGGTCAGATGTCCAAATCCACGCCGCGTGGCGCGGTGGCCAAGTTCGCCGCGGGCGGAAAACCGCTCTGCAAGAAAGACCTTGGGCTCATCGCCATGAGCTATGGAACCGTCTACGTCGCGAGCGTTGCTTTGGGCGCCAAGGACGAACACACGCTCCGCGCCTTTATCGAAGCTGAGTCATACGACGGACCCTCCCTCATCATCGCCTACTCACATTGCATCGCGCACGGCATCGCTCTCGACACAGGCGCGGGCCTGCGACAGCAGAAAGCCGCGGTCGACTCCGGACAATGGCTCCTCTACCGCTACGATCCCAGACGCGCCGCCGCCGGTGAAAACCCGCTCCAACTCGATTCACAGCCTGCCCGCACCAAAGTCCAGGATTATCTGCTCTCCGAGAACCGGTTCAAGATGCTCACCAAGTTCAAGCCCGACGACGCGCGCCGTTTCTTCGACTTGGCACAGAAAGACGCCGACGCTCGTTGGCAGCTCTATGCCTATCTCGCCGCCAGAAAGATAGTCCAACCCACAACAACCCAAACACAGCCCGCCGCGGCGCCTCCCGCTGGACCTGCTTGAGCCATACGGTCTGACGAACCAAGTCATTCACAAAACAACCGACCTTGTCGAAAAAGGAAATGTCATGGACCTGAGCACTACTTACCTCGGACTCAACCTGCGGAGCCCACTGGTGCCTTCGGCTTCACCAATCACCGCTGAGCTTGACGGACTCAAACGCGCCGAAGACGCCGGAGCCGGAGCGGTCGTGCTGCCGTCAGTATTCGAAGAACAAATCCGACGCGAAAGCGCCGAGCTCGACATCGCCCTCGAACAGGGCGCCGAGAGCTTCGCTGAAGCGCTCAGCTACCTCCCTCAGCCAAGTGAATTCAGAATCGGACCGGACGACTATCTCGATCACATCCAAGCCGCCAAGAAAGCACTAGGCATCCCCGTGATAGCGAGCCTCAACGGCGCGTCGCTGGGCGGTTGGACGGATTACGCGCGCAAGATTCAACAGGCTGGCGCAAACGCCATCGAGCTCAACATCTACTGCATCCCCACCGACCCCAACCTGACCGCCGCCGAAGTCGAGAAGACCTACATCGATATCCTCAAAGGCGTCAAGGGCGCCGTCACAATCCCCGTGGCGGTCAAGCTGAGCCCATTCTTCAGCAACATGGCGAGCATGGCCTGGCAACTCGACCAGGCGGGCGCAAATGGTTTGGTGCTGTTCAACCGCTTTTATCAGCCAGACATCAACCTCGCTACCCTCGAAGTCGAACACAGCTTGCTGCTAAGCACCCCACAAGCGCGGCGTCTTCCTCTGCGGTGGGTCGCGCTGCTCTTCGGCCGAATCAAAGCCAGCCTCGCCGCCACCAGCGGCATCCATACAGCCCACGACGCGCTCAAAATGCTCATGGCCGGCGCCGACGTCACCATGCTCTGTTCCGTGTTGCTCAGAAAAGGCGTTAGCCACATCGCGGAAATCCAAACGGAGATGACCCAATGGCTGACTGAGCACGAGTACGAGTCCGTTAGCCAACTCAAGGGCTCAATGAGCCAGCAAAACTGCCCGGACCCCAGCGCGTTCGAGCGTGCCCAGTACATGCGAGTCATTTCCACTTGGAAACCAGGGCGCGATCAACAACCGTTGGCCTAGCCGGATACTTCAAGCCGCCTATGGCGCACGCGCATCCGCGCTATGGCGAAACCGCGCCTAGCCCAAGTTAGCCAGTCGGGCTCTTGAAATCGTCTTTTTCGGGTTTCGGAGCGACGTAAACCCTTGCGGCATGGCGGGTGGGTGGCCAAAAGCGGCATGTAGTGCCGAACAGCCCATTGTCGGAG
>JAXDCU010000318.1:0-4827 GCA_034677645.1 Verrucomicrobiia bacterium | reverse complement strand
CCCACATCGCCGGGGCACATGGGATACAATTGGCGCCAGACGGTCTGGTACCAGCCCGAGCGAGCTGTGTATGGCGTGCACGGCAACTCAGGCTACCTTTTCCGCTTCGACCCCGCCGTGCCGCGTGTCGAGGTGCTCGACCGACTAACATCCACTCCGTCTCAGCGCAGTGGCATGTTCGACCTGTTCAGCTACGGCTATCTCGGGTTCGCGCTAGGCCCTGATGGCCAAACGCTCTATTACCTGACCGGCGCGCCAATCTACAAGGACGGCAAAAGACTCAAAGGCAAAGAGAGCACCGCAATGGGCGAAGCCAAGGGCCTCGAAAACCTGCACCTCATCACGTACAACATCCCACGCCGACGCTACACGGACCACGGGGAGGTTTTCTTCCAGAACGGCGACCGCCCTCTCTACGTCAACTCGATCGCCGTCGGCAAGGACAGGACAGTCTATTTCCTCGCCCGAATCACGGAAAACGGCCGCACGCGCACTGATCTGTGCAGGGTCCCCACCCCATTCCGGCCGACCCGTGTGAAAGCCCGATGAGACGCCGCGCTTTTCTGGAATGGTCGCTGCGAGTTTCCGACGTGGCGGCTGCCGCGCGGAGCTGGGGAGAAGGCGCGCTCCTGGCTCACAGCAAAGCACGGGCTGGAGAACCGCCGCCGCTGCCCGCGGCCTCGAAGGCGTTTCCGACCGGCAAGATCGGCCCGCTGAGGATCAGCCGGCTCATCTGTGGTGGCAACCTGATCAGCGGCTTCGCCCACAGTCGTGATCTGATCTACGTTTCGCCGCTGGTTCGGCATTACTTCACCGACGAGAAGGTTTTCGAGACACTCGCCCGCTGCTAGGCCTGCGGCATTAACACTGCCGTCTTGCGCGTGGACGACGACACCATCCGCATCTTGCCCAGGCTGCAATCGAAAGCGCGGGACAACGCGAGCGGTCTTGGCATGCCTAGGGAAATGAATCAAATGATGTCAGACAGTGGTTGACCAACTCCTGGAAATCACAAAGTCAACCGTGGACTGGGCGAGGGTCGCTAACCTTGCCAAGTGACTTCGCCTCCGGCGTGGACAAAGGTTGATTGTGTCCGAAGAAGCGTCTACAGTATCCTTCATGAAACCTGCGACAAATCTGAGGGAAATCGTTCCCGGCCTCTGGGCGTGGTCGTCGCTCCAGGAGGAATGGAAGGTGGATTTCTCCTGTTGCGCGTGGAACGACAAGGGTGGTCTGGTGTTGGTCGACCCCGTCAAACTCGACGATGCCAACCTGGCGAAACTGGAGAAGGTCTCCAAACCGAGCGCGATCCTGCTGACTAGTCAGAACCACGAACGCGATGTGGATTGGTTTCGGGCGCGGTACGGCATCAAGGTTCACGTTCATCGCGACGCCGTGCCAGGGATCGACATCACCCCGGACGAGTTGTTCAGCGATGGAGCTAGGCTGCCAGGTGGTCTGACCGCTGTGCACTCGCCTGGGACGTGCTCCAGCGAGACCGCATTCCACACGCCGGATCAAGGCGGAATCCTGCTGATTGGCGACGCACTGATGAACACGAGCCAAGGTCTTGTGTTCTTGCCCGACGATTACTGCAAAGACTCCAAACAGAGCCGCGAGTCGGTCCGCAAGCTCCTGGCCTTGTCTTTCGAGACAATGACATTTGCGCACGGAGACCCGATCGCGCGAGGCGCGAAGGCGAAGCTGAAGGCGCTCTTTGCATAGCGGCCCGGCCTGATCCCCCGACCTTGAATCAGACACGTGGTACTTGGGTCGGAAGGGTGACGGAGGCGTCTTGCCGGTGGTGAGCCCGTCCGCGCAAGGAAATCGGTTGACGTTGGTGACGGGCGGCAGATATTGTCACCGGCCTTTGGGTTCCAGAGTAGCTCAATGGTAGAGCAGCCGGCTGTTAACCGGCGGGTTAGAGGTTCGAGCCCTCTCTCTGGAGCCAATTTCGACTCGGCTTTCGCAAGCTCAAGCCTCTCTCATGGCGGGCCACAGACCAAGAAAGCCGAGTCGAATGGTCCAGAGCGACGACCTAAAGTCGGAGTCGAAGGGCCAGCCCTGAGCCTGCCAAAGGGATGGAATGGTTCGTCTGCATCCTCCGTTTGCAGAACGACTGCCTCTATGTCGGATCGACCAATGATTTGAACCGGCGTATGCTGGAGAACATCCTGTCCGATGGCAGTTCAGTAGCCGTTCTCGTTCCAATTCACCGAGCCATCCAGATTGGTTCGTGCGATGGAGGTGGACAGGTCGATCTGGGCGTAGGCATTGCCGTTGGTGCCGTCGTTGTACTTGGGGATTTTCATGCCGCCAGACAACTGGGCGGGCGGGTTGAAGCTGTAGTCCGAAACGACCGCCCGGCGTTGCTCGATCCGGTCCGGGAACACCCTGAGCACCATCAGGTCGAAGGACCAGACAATGTCTTTGCCCATCTTGATTCCCGGGCAATGACTGCTCACGCTCTGAAACGCGGAGGCGACCGTGTCATCCGCCACCGGGAAATGCGTGGCGACTGTAAGCTTGGGCTTGGGTTCGATCAGGCTCAGCAGATAGCCAAAGGCCCCTTGCGGCGTGTGGGAGCTGTCCTGAACGATCTTCAACTGCTCGACGATGGCTTGGTAGCTCGCGTAGTTCGCGCTGTCGGTTTCGGGCGGCGCGTTGAGGCCCATGTTCTTGTATGCCCACACTTCGGGGGGAACAACCATCTCGTGAATGAACACGTCCACGCCGTCGCCGTTGTTGATGGCCTCGTTCACGCTATTGGTTTCGGGTTTGGTGTCGCTGCTGTAGATCATCGTCAAAGGCCTATTTGCTCCAGGTGGCGTCCAGGACAACTTGTATCCCATCGAACCCTGGCGACAGTGAATTACCGGGTAGTGAGTGATCTTCACGCCGGTGGCTTGGTTACTGTAAGCTAGGCCTCCTACTATGCGCCAATCCAGCGTGATCGGGACCAGCGCGTAGCCGTCGTCGGGTGGATCATCGCCAACGGGCACTGGATCGTGTGGCAGCCCCCAGCTCGCTTTTGTGGGAATGGCGTAGTTGGTGTAAGCGGTCGGCTGGAAGCTAAAGCTTTCCGAGTGCCAACGCCACGCAGCTCTTGCCATCGCGCAGAAATTGCTAACCCCATCGTCGTAAACGATTCCTGAGCCAGGAGTCGTCACTCCGGACATGCTCTGCCCGAAGACGTAGAGGGGTGACTTCCGGTCCGCCGAAGGGCCAAAACAGTAGATGTGGGTGAGATCGTTCATGTGATCGCCGTGCAGGTGATTGATGAACACTTTGTCCATCCGGCGGAATCCCACCACCGCGGCCGCGTAGTTGGCCGATACCCCGGCGCCGCAGTCGAAGACGAACTGATCCGCCGCTCGGCCTTTGTAGACGAGATCGTTCGTATCCGCGTTCCAACCCACTTCCACGAAGACGCTCATCTCGGCCTGGGCCCGGCGCACGGGCAAGGGAATCATGGAGCCCATGAAGGTGATTCGCATCTCATTGGTCTCAAGTGGGGTGAGCGGACTGAACGCCTCCAAAGTTTGGAAGTAGCTGTAGCTTGCGGTGGATTGGTAGGTCGGATCCGGCGACACCATCCGATAGAACATGGGGACGTAAACACTGCCCGTAGGACCCAAGCCGCTCAGGCGGGCCTGTGCATCCTGCCAGGAATACCAGTTCGTTAGCGCGCTGGTGGACCACTGCACGGCGTAGTGCGTCCCCGTCCCGCCCGGATCGCTCCAACTTAACTGTCCGTCTCGTGTGAAGGAATTGATCTCAAGCTGCCCGTGTGCCGGGTTCGGCAACAGGGCGGCCAGGATGGCCACGGCAACCGGCACACAATAACCACGGATGTACTTTTGCGTTTTCATGTTTCCAGGTAGTTGAGTTGTTCCGTCGGGTTTGATCACTTTTCGTTCAACTAGATCGCTCTGTTTTGGTTTGAGTTGCTCCTCTGTCAGACCGGGCGCGCCGCCGAACCAGAGTTGACCTCGCCGTTCCCACCCGGCGCCAGAGCTCCCGTGAGAATGCCCGGCAACTCCAGGAGGTTCTCATTCAGGAGGTAAGCCCATGCCCCTGCTTGCCGAGCTTTGTCGCGCAGCCGGCGCACGCGTGCATCGTCGTTAGAGATGAGGATACTCCGCGCCATGGACCTGAGTTATCGCAGGACTATCGACGGTTCGGGAATCCGTGTGAACACGCAAAGCCGTGTACGTGTGAACACGTATACGTGTCTTGCGGATCGCTGAAGCGGCCGCCGTACGCGTCTGCGACTCAGGAATCTCGCGCCGCCTCTCTGCGCTGGCATCAACGGCTTTGGCGATATCCAAGTTCACCGACAGCTGCTTGTCGGTCTCCTGACCTCGGCCGGCGCTTGATTCGCACGCGGAGCGCGTCAGGTGCATTTACCCAGGCCGGGTGTTCTTTAGCCGATTCTCTTCCTCGCCGACCCGATCCTGCGCTTTCAGAACCGATTCCGCTCAGGAGGGTATTGGCCTATACTATCCGGTCGAGAGCCGGGGTGACGATGTGCCGTTTGCAGGCGATCTTCGCAGCCGGGCCATGCAATACAGCCTTTGCTTGCCCGACCTCTCCACTTCCAGCAAACCGGTTTCCTTCAGAATGCGCAGATGCTTGGACGCATTGTACAGGCGCCGATTTCGCCAAGAACCACCCGAACGCGCCGGTTGTTTTCACCACCGCATGCGACCAGATGCGGCGGGCGTCCGATGCCGCCGGCCGGCGCCACCCCCGTCTCTTCCTTTTCAACCTGCCGGCTACCTGGCAAACCGCCGCCGCCCGCCGACTCCATCGCAACGAACTTGA